>NZ_JBATKE010000027.1:0-1602 GCF_049669105.1 Eudoraea sp. | reverse complement strand
ATGAGGCGCCAAGCATACACTCGGATGATCAACCCGGCCCGGTTTCCGAATCCCTTCCTGCCGGTGCGTTGATCGTATTGTTGCTGACGGGATTGTTTCTCAGCGGCTGGTTCGCCTGGCGACAGTACCAGCCACCTGTCGGCATTTACCAGCCGCCGGTTACGCTGCCAGTGGATAAAGTTCGAACCGTTTCCGAACCGGTGGTAAATGAAAACGAGCCCGCCCAGGTTACACCTGAAATTCCGACTGTCAGTGTTTCCGCAGGTCAGCAAAGGACGCCCGTGGAATCTTTTCAGCCAGCCGCCAACACCGCTACTTCGCTAAATTCGGGTGTGCAAGAACCACCGGCGGAAGAAAGTGAAACTGCATTGGCAACAAGTGCAATCAATAAGCAGGCCGGTAACGATAAGGTAACGATTGGCCCGTCGGATAGCATCAGCTCGACTACCGAAACCAGCCTTAAGCAGGCCAGTGCTGAAGAGGAACCATTTCATCCCGGTGAACCAGCCCCCATCGGTTACTGGGAACTGCCAGATGCGGTCCGTTCAGATGTGCCTGAAATCAAATACAGTGTTCTTGTCTTTGCCACGGATCCGGCAGACCGCTTTGTGCTGATCAACGGTCAACGCCTGGGCGAGGGGGACAGCGCCCGGCCCGGGCTCGTGGTGAAGGAGATCAGGCGCGATGGTGTCGTATTCAGCTATCGTCTTTACCAGTTCCTGGTAGAAAAATAATAACCAGACGCTGGTCGTAGACGTTGGACTCGGGCATTGTCACCAACTGGTCAAGATCGGCACCGCGCTTTCCATGGGTGACACTAACCCTGTTTTTATTTTGTACCGGGGTTAAGTTACTCCACTCGGGTCTGACGCCACTTGCCCAGAACGCGATGCTGGAGTTGGGTGGTGTACTGCCGAGCCAACTGGCGCAGTTATTCAGCCGCCCTTTGGCCGGGTGGGCCGACGCCCAGCTTCTGACCCTGGTCAGTGCAATATTCATTCACGCCAGTTGGTTACACCTATTGGGAAACATGGTTTATTTATGGGTGTTTGGAATGCCGCTGGAGCGCCGCCTGGGCAGCCTGGGCATGGTATTGGTATTCGTGTTGGGCGGTGCGTTATCCAACCTGTTTGTGACGATGCGTTTGCCGGATTTGACGTCACCCATCGTTGGCGCCAGCGGCGCGATTTCAGCAGTGGTTGGCGCTTACCTCGGGCTGTTCCCGTCCCGTCGGATCGGCATGCTGCTGCCATTGGGACTCTACCTTCAGTTTGCCCGCGTGCCGGCCCTGTTGGTGATTGGGTCCTGGTTTACGTTACAGTTGGTTTATACCGTTCTCGGCCCCATAACGGGAATAGTGGCCTGGTGGACGCATATGGCGGGTTTTGCACTGGGTTTGATATTCGCTTTGCTGGTTCGAGCTACTGCACAAATCAAATTGAGATAAAGCATGTCCAAACCGGATACTGAAAAACTGTTTCGCGTTGCATTCCTTAACCATGGCAAGGTATACGAACTATTTTGTAGCGGGGTTTGCAGCAGCAGCCTGTGGGGTTTTGTTGAAATATCGGGTCTGGAGTTTGGCGAAAAAGATTGCCTGGT
>NZ_JBATKE010000026.1:0-7323 GCF_049669105.1 Eudoraea sp. | reverse complement strand
GGAAAAGAAAGTTTTTAAAGCCTTTTCATCTCGTATAACCAATAGTTGCTCAGATTCCGCTCCTCCGTAATTATCACTTAATATTAGTGATAATGGATTTTTGTCCAACTCTTGATAATTTGCTTCTTTACCCATATCCTTTTGACTACCACAAGTCCCCGCCAACATTAATAGTCCCAAAATAAGAATTCTCATGAGCAATTGCTTTAATAGGTATTGTTATAGTGTGCCTTATAGGCTTTTTCATAGAGTGCCTCGTACAAGGGTAATACATTCTTTATATCAAAATTTAGAGCCACCTGATAGGCATTCTCTTTAAACTCTGCAAGAACAGCATCATCACTAAGGATTTTTAATGCATTTTCAACCATATCATCCACATCGCCAACATCACTTAAATAGCCAGTTACGCCATGTATATTAACTTCCGGAATTCCCCCGGTATTACTGGATATTACAGGAGTCCTGTTTATCATGGCTTCCAGAGCAGCTAAACCAAAACTCTCCGATTTAGAAGGCAATAAAAACAAATCAGAAAAACAAAGGATTCTATCAATTTCATTACTATTACCTAAAAACACCACTTTATCTGTAATACCTAATTGCTCACATAAAAATTCGGCATGCTCTTTTTCAGGACCTTCACCAACCATTATCAATTTAGCTGCTAATTGCTTCTGAATACCATTAAAAACATGAATAACATCCGGAATGTGCTTTACTTTTCTAAAGTTACTAATATGGGTAATTATCTTTTCATTTTCATTTGCCATTAGTGATCGCTGACAGTCCGTGAAATCCAAACTGTATTTTGTTTTATCAATAAAATTGGGGATCACCTCAATTTCTTTTTTGATATCGAAAAAATCTATAGTTTTCTGCTTTAAATCCTCTGATACTGAAGTTACTACATCACTTTTATTAATGCTAAAGTTTACCGCAGGTTTATAAAAAGGATGGTTACCCACCAGGGTGATATCTGTACCGTGCAAGGTTGTAATCATGGGTATATAAATGCCATCTTCTTCCAGTATTTTCTTCGCCATATAACCAGCATAGGCATGCGGTATTGCGTAATGAACATGAAGCAATTCTATGCCGTAAAGTTTAATTGTATCAACGAGTTTACTCGAAAGCGCCAATTCATATGGCTGGTAATGAAAAAGAGCATATTCCGGTACGTGTACCTCATGAAAATGAATTTTATTACTTAATAATTCAAGTCGAACCGGTTGTCTGTAAGTGACAAAATGTATTTCGTGCCCTCTATTGGCCAAAGCAATCCCTAATTCTGTTGCAACAACCCCACTACCTCCAAAAGTTGGGTAACAAACTATAGCTATTTTCATTTAACAGGCTTTTTTTAAATTGCTGTATATTAGTCTCTTATATGGATTGAAAAGAGATACAACATTCCTTATTTACAAATCTAATATTTAATTTCCTGCCTCATTGATAAGAGAATCATAAATTGCCTTTTGAATCCTTGTCCTCAGCTCTGATTTCACCAAAAGTCTGTTTGTAGCCGACGGATAGGTCCTGTTTGATAGAAAAACATATACTATCTCCTCTTCCGGATCTGCCCAGGTAAAAGTTCCGGTAAAACCACTATGTCCAAAACTTTTTCTGGAAACACATCCGCAAGTTGGCCCTTTTTCTTCGAGCTGCGGTTTATCGAAACCTACGCCACGTCGTACATTCTTATCGCAGAAATAACACTTATTGAATTTTTCTATGGTCCTGGCATCTAAAAATCGCTCACCTCCGTAATAGCCCCCCTGAATGTACATCTGCATAATTTTTGCCACATCGTTTGCATTACTGAACAATCCGGCGTGCCCACCTACTCCTCCTTGCATTGCTGCTCCCATATCATGGACATACCCCTGAACGAGTTGGTATCTGTAATAATTATCTACCTCAGAAGGGACAATCATGTTGATTGGGAATTTTTTTAAGGGATTATAAGCGGTGTGGTTAGCTCCCAGAGGCTTGTAAAGGAATTTATCCATTAAATCATCTAAACCGGCATTATAGGTCTCCTCAATATATTTTTTAAATATATAATAGGGAACATCACTGTAACGATATCTATTTGATTTGAGACCTTGTCTCCCAATTCTACTATAAATTGAATCTTTATAGGAGTCTTTCAGATACATCCTGTCCGTAACCTTAATGGAAAAGCCATCTGAAGGGTTACTTCGATAAAATTCCGGAGAGGGTCTTCTTTTCGCATTTAAAGTTTCCAGGTAGAATGCAATCCAGGATGGTAGCCTACCATAATGACTTAAAGCTTTTAGCACCGTTACATCTTTAAGCTCCGTATCTGCATATTCCGGTATTAAATCCTGAAAAGTATCATTCAAGGCTATTTTGCCATCCTCTTCCATTTTCATAACCGCTGGCAGCGTAGAGAGTATTTTAGTAAGCGAGGCAAGGTCGTAAAGGTTATTAGTGGTTAATTGATCTTTAGATTCATAAGTTGGTTTACCAAAAGCTTTATTATAAATTACTTTACCTCTTCTGGCAATCAGGACCTGAGCTCCAGGGAACATTAAGGAATCTAAGCCATTTTGAACCAACTGATCAACCTTAGCAAGTTTTAAAGAACTCATTCCTACCCTTTCAGGTTTACTGTATCCTAAACGCAATAAAGATTTTGTTTTAACCGAAGTATTCACAGGAAACTCCGGATTTGCAGTAACGGGTAATATACCTTTCGCAGGAATAGCCCCAAAAAGCACTTCTGCCGCTTTCTGCTGAGCAAGTTCACTGTTCTGATAGGCAACAAGTATCCCATCTATATCATTAAAAGCAGTAATATCCAATAGTGCGTATGGCTTGGCAAATACAGTTAGCAAAACATTGGAAGTCCTCTGTCTGGAAATTTCCTGAAGCCAAAAAAGTTCTTTTTGAGAAAATTTATAGGGTTTCCAGGGACTTTCATTACTCTTATGAAATCCAATGATAATCAGATTAAAATCAAAAAGTTTCTTTTTTAATGTTGCAATATCACTACCATTTACCTGTGTTACCTCAGCGTACTTATTTAATGCTTCCAAAAATGGTGTATTTACACCATCACCAAATTTTACATAGGCAATTTTCTTATTTTCAAGTTTTTTGATACCAACAAGATTTAGCTTATCGCTAATAACCGTAATTGCACTCTCTATAGCTTCTTCATAGATTACATCATTTTCGGGGCTATTCAGGTCCTCAATGAGGTTATTTGTATCTATTGGACGGTATTGATGTAAGCCTGCTTTGTATTTGGCCATTAATATTTTTTTGACAGAATATGCCAGGCGCTGCTCCGATATTAAGCCATTCTGATATGCCTTTAAAAACGTATCCTTACTTTTTATAAAATCCTTAGGCATTAGCAAAATATCATTGCCTGATAAAAATGCTTCCAACTCTGTAATCCCATTGCTTGCGAAGTCCGAAACCCCCTTCATATTCAAGGCATCTGTAAATACCAGTCCTTCAAATTTCAATTCCCTTTTTAGCAAATTGGTAATTATATTTTTGGATAAAGATGAAGGTCGCTTATTTTCAGGCTCTAATTCCGGCACATTTAAATGTGCAACCATAACGCTGCTAAGTCCAGCTTCTATGAGCTTTTTATAAGGATATAATTCAATGCTGTCTAAACGCTGTCTTGTGAAATCTAAAGTAGGCAAGGATTTATGTGAATCTACAAAAGTATCCCCATGACCGGGAAAATGTTTCCCGCTTGAAAGTACTCCTGCACTTTCCATGCCTTTCATAAACGCAATACCCTTTAACGCAACATTCTCTCGGTCTTCACCAAAAGATCGATTCCCAATTATTGGGTTTCTAGGATCTATATTTATGTCGATATCAGGCGCAAAATTTATATGAACCCCAAGTCGGTTTGCGTGCTTGCCGATTTGATATCCCACTCTTGAAACAATTGAAGTATCTGCTATTGCGCCCAGGGTCATATTCCATGGAAATGAGTAGGTTGAATCGAGTCTCATTGCCAGGCCCCATTCGGCATCCATTCCTATAAGAAGAGGAATTTTTGATAAGGACTGGTATTCATTTGTCAGTTTAGCCTGGCGCATGGGGCCTCCTTTTGAGAAAATCAACCCTCCTATTTTGTGATCCTTTATGAATCCCTTAATTTTTTGGGTTGCAGCTTTATCTTCTCCGGAAGATGCCATTACCATAAACAATTGTCCAATCTTTTCTTCCATGGACATAGCGCTATACTTATCATTGACCCACTCTATCTGGGACAATGTATCAGCTGTCACCAACGGTGAATATTGACCTCGGGCAACCAGTAATAAAGCAAAGAATAGAAAAAAGAGTAGGTATTTCCCCATAAATATTATATTCAAGGTACTAACTTAAAACAAAATTAAATATTGTTTTTTGTTCATTAATACAGCCGCAGTGGGATATTAGAGTGCCAAAAGGGTCTAATGGGGCTATAAACACAATTTTATAAAAATCGGCTATGCCAACTATCAGACGCCGGCACTTCCCAATGATTTATATATTCATGTTTATTGGTAACTAAATTATTAAAAACTATGGTGTTTTTAGAAACTGCCTTATCCTTAGCCATTTTCTTAAAGTCTACTAAGGGTTTATATGCAATATGCATGCCTTGTTTGTAGGAAACGTTCATTTTATCCAATAAATCTACATCATATTTTTTTTCGAGCTCCTGGATAAAATGTACGGATGCATCAATAGAACAACCAGAAGCAGAGGCAAAATTCTGATCCAAAGCAATTATAATAAAGCGTTTGTATTTAATTTCATACCCTGCCTTAAGATTGCTTCCATGGGCAGTCCATTCCGAAATAAAACTGTCCAGGGCAGTGGTTATTTCAACAAGTTCTTCTTCCGAAAAACTTCTGTTAGCCTGGTAAATCCAAACTCTTGCCGTATCGCTTAATGATTCAAAATTTACCAGCATTTTTTCTTTTTCATGTTAATAGCAATTATGTATATTTTATACAGTCCTTCAAACTGATCACAGATCCTCCGCATTAGCTATCAACTCAGCGATATCCATTACTTTTACCGAAGCTTCTTTATCCTTGCTTTTTACGCCATCAGTCATCATTGTGTTGCAAAAAGGACAGGCCGCGGCAATAATTTCCGGCTGAGTTTGCATAGCCTCCTCCGTACGTTCAATGTTCACTTCCTTATCCCCTTTCTCGGATTCTTTAAACATTTGCGCGCCTCCTGCCCCACAACATAAGCCTTTTTTTCGGCAATTTTTCATTTCCACGAGTTGGGCATCAAGTTTTTTTATGATATTTCTTGGTGCTTCATATATGTTGTTAGCCCTTCCGAGATAGCACGGGTCATGAAATGTAATACGTTTACCTTTATAGCTGCCACCTTCCAGCGTAATTCTTCCGTCTTCCAATAACGTATTCATGAACTGGGTATGGTGCATAACCTGGTAATTTCCTCCCAGTCCCGGATATTCATTTTTAATCGTGTTAAAACAGTGCGGGCATGCGGTTACAATACTTTTTATCCCGTAAGCATTCATCACTTCAATATTGGTTACGGCCTGCATTTGGAATAAAAACTCATTTCCTGCCCGTTTTGCAGGATCCCCGGAACAACTTTCTTCAGTTCCAAGAACGGCAAAACTCACATCAGCCTTCTGAAGTATTTTCACAAAAGCCTTTGTAATTCTTTTGGCCCGGTCATCAAAACTACCTGCGCAACCTACCCAAAATAAAACTTCCGGCTGCTTTCCTGCAGCAAAAAGCTCTGCCATAGTCGGTACTTTCAACTCCTCATTCATGATCTTTTCTATTATGCTTTTTAAGATTCATCGACCCAATTAAGCCTATCCATTTGATTAAATGGCCAGGGTGCTCCATTATTTTCAATATTTCCCATCATAATATTGAGTTCACTTGGCGCAGCCGATTGTTCCATAACCATATACTGACGCATACTAATGATTATAGATAATGGGTCTATGCTTACCGGACAAGCTTCCACGCATGCGTTGCAGGAAGTACAAGCCCATAATTCTTCAGGTGAAATAAAGTCACCCAATAATTGTCGTCCATCCTCAATGAATTTCCCTTTATTGGCATCCATATTACTTCCGACCTCCTCTAGCCTATCACGCGTATCCATCATTATCTTTCTTGGTGATAGTTTCTTCCCCGTAAGGTTTGCAGGACATTCACTGGTACACCGTCCGCATTCTGTACATGTATAAGCGTTCAACAATTGGACCTTACTGAGATCCATTACATCAGAAGCTCCAAATTTATCAGGGGGAGGCGCATCTTCCGCTGGCGCTGCAAAGGGATCAGCATTAGGATCCATCATCAATTTCACTTCTTTGGTTACTGCTCCAAGATTATCAAATTGACCCGGAGCAGTAAGTTTTCCATAATAGGTGTTTGGAAAGGCAAGTAATATGTGCAGATGCTTTGAATAATACAAATAATTAAGGAAGGCCAATATTCCAACGATATGCATCCACCATGCAGAGCGCTCTATCAATATTAAACTATTCACAGACATTCCATCGAAAATAGAGGTGATGAATTGACTTACGGGAAAAAGACCTGCTTTTGTATAATGAGGCGTATCCATGAGCTGAAGCTGATAATCTGCGGCATTCATGGTTAGGAATAAAGCCATTAAAACCAATTCTATATACAAAATAAGGTTTGCATCCATTTTTGGCCATCCTTTCATTTCGGGCTTAATAAAGCGTTTTATCCTGATAAAATTTCTTCGCAACCAAAAGATAACCACAGCTAGTATTACCAAAAGAGCAAGTACTTCAAAGGAAGCTATAAGGATGTTGTAAATTTTACCGAGTGGTGCGAAAACTCTATGGGTTCCAAAAATCCCATCAATAATAATCTCCAGAACTTCAATATTTATAATTATAAATCCTAGATAAACTATTATATGTAATAAACCTGCTATGGGCCTTACCACCATTTTGGATTGCCCTAATGCAATACGGGCCATATTCTTAAGGCGCTGAGGTTTATTATCTGAAGGCATGTCACCTCTACCCAGGTTAATATTACGGCTGAGTTTCTTTACGTTCTTGGCAAAATAACCAATCCCGGCTAATAAAATAATAAGGAAAATTACATTTGGCAGATACTGCATCTATTCATTTGGTTTATTTATTGCAGGATCATCTTCGGGAACCTCATATTCTTTTTGTTTTTTCCCAAAAACGGATACATTTACATATCGCTTTGGATTTAAGCGAAAATCCTGAAGCAGGAGGTCTAATTCTTTGGATGCCTCAGATAAATTGTTGTACAACTC
>NZ_JBATKE010000025.1:0-3091 GCF_049669105.1 Eudoraea sp. | reverse complement strand
CGGCTGGGCCTGACTCGTTTACCTATACGGTAGACGACGACCAGGGCGAAACTTCCAATGTGGCCACGGTCAACGTCACGGTTGCGGCTGTAGTGCCCCCGAATGTGGTCAATGACGCGGCGACCGTGGCCAACAGTGGCGCCATTGCTATTGATGTGCTGGCCAACGATACGGACGGCGACAACCCCATCGACCCGACCAGCCTGGCGATAGCGTCAGCGCCGACTAACGGCGTAGCCGAGATACTCCCCGGCAACCTGGTCGGGTACACCCACAACGGCAGCGCGACCCTGACTGACTCGTTCACGTACACGGTCGAGGACGACCAGGGGAACGTGTCAGACCCGGCGACGGTGACCATGACCATCGACGCAGTCGTTGCGCCCACGGCGAATGCTGACGGTCCTATCACCTGCGCGCAGGCAGGCAGCGTGTTCATTGACGTGGTCGCCAACGACGAAGCTGGCACCAACCCGATTAACCCGACCGACACTGCGGTCGTGGGTCAACCCACCAACGGCTCCGTGCTCAAGCAGGCCGACGGGCGGATGTTCTACACGCACGACGGCACGGGCACCGACTCGGACTCGTTCACGTACGTCGTCAGGGACTCCGTAGGCAACGCCTCAGCGCCCGCGACAGTGACCCTGAGCATTGTGTCTGCGGCGACGCTGACGACGCCTGTGGCGCAGTGGGACGTGAACACCAGGGGCAGGACCGACGACGCCTTCTACGACCACGTAGCGGACGACGGCACGCCTGAGACGGGCATCAACAACCCGGTACTGGACAGCACCGGGCAGCTTGACGGGCTGAATTTCAACGGGTCAAACCAATGGGTAGACATACCCTGGCCCGCAAACATCCCGGCGGACTTTGTCGATAACGACTTCACGATGGCTGTTCGGGCGAAGCTTGAAGACCTGTCGGTGTTCCATACCATATTCACCGCTGCCGAGGTGGCGGTGCTGAATAAGCGCCTGGAGCTTATCCAGCTGACGTCTGACCCCGGTGCCGCGAACGTGAACAACGGCGCGGGCATAGTCAACAATATCGACGGTGTCACCCCGATCACGGTAAACCAGGAGTTTGTCCTGGCGCTGCGGCGCAACGGCAACCAGGCGACGCTGTGGCTGAACGGGGTACAGGATCAAGGGCTGACTTTAGGGCTTAACGTCCTGGGCGCCCTGGACAGGATCTCGCTCGCCAGGCGCTACAGCTCGAGCGGCGGTCTGGGCCACTTTGACGGCACGATCTACTGGGCCGCGATATGGGCTGGTGCGCTCACCAACCAGGAAATGGCCGACATGGCCGCGACGGCGAACCCGTTCTTCGAGGGGCGGCAGCTGTCCCTGGAGTCCTCGCCGATGGTCGCGGGTGAGTCGGTCCAGGTGAACCTGGCTGGCACCTGGGACGTGTCCGGCAAGACCATGACCCTCAACGGGGTTCCCGTTACGCCGACGGGCCAGGGCCAGAACAGCATCACGTTCACCTGCCCGATCATCCACGACCCGGGCACGTTCCCGGACTACCAGGCGATGTTCTACGGCGACTTCAACATCGAAGTGACAGACACCCAGCCCGAAGGACCGTCGCGCCTGACCGCGCCCATGGTCAAGCCTGCGGACGTTGAGCAGTTTGTCATTGCGAACCAGTCTACCGGCGGCATCTTCGTCAATGATGACCAAGTCTCAGACGGCGATACCTGCCTGTTCGAGCGGGTGGTTATCCCGGCGGGTGCGGCTGACATTTCAACGATTGATCCAGATGGTGAGATCAAAGCATCGAAGCGCGGCGCCGAGTACCGCTACTCGGTCTGGGATGAGAGCCTGCAGCTGTGGTCCGGATACCCGGCAGTCAATGAGATACTGCAGATCAACACGGGCATCACCCGTGTCCGTGACCCGAATGAAGTGGAAGACGGCCGAATTACCAGCGGCAGCTCAGGCGTCGTGGTCTATGGCTACAACTTCTATGACGTCGATAACGTAGTCCTTACCGACTTCCTGGGCACCCAGTGGCAAGGCGTCGGGACGGTCAATACTGCCGACCCGGACAACAGCACGTTTACGTTTGATTTGCCTCTGCAGGCGGTCACCGGGTTCGAGCCAGGGCCGGGGACACTGGCCCTGACGTCTGACATTGAGTCCGCCAACTGGCCGCAGCAGATCAGCGTGTTCATCAACGAGGACGCGTACGAGGTCCCGACGCTGGACCCGGTGGCAGACCAGACCTTCGCCGAGAATGATGGCGGGCTACTGTTTGGCATCACGGGCCAGGCAAAGCGCCCGGCCACCCTGACGTGGAACCCGCCGCTGCCCCCGGGCTACTTCTCGACCCTGGGTACTGATCCCAATACGATTGATATCTACGGTAGCGGCGCGGACGCCAACGAGGGCGTCTACAACCCGAAGGCGATCCTGTTTGACGCCAACAACGTCAGTGTTGAGCGGCAGTTTCAGATCACTATCACCACCAGTGACCCGGTCTGGGACGTGGTCCCTGACCAGAGCTTCGGCACCGAGGTAGCGGTCAGTCTTGACCTGAACGACTACATCACTCGTCAGCCTGGGTCGTCCGGATTCTTCTCGATAAGCCCCTTGCCAGAGGGCCTGTTCCTTGACAATGAGTCGGGCATTATTGAAGGCGTCACGTCTCAGAACGTGTCGGCTCAGGTGCTGACGGCGACGTTCATTGATGCCTTCATCAACGCCCCGATTGAGACGACGTTTGCGTTTGATGTGGTGGGCGTCGCGCCTACCTGGGGCGTGGTCCCGGACCAGGATAACCAGGTGGATGAGACGGTCAGCGTAGACTTCTCGCAGTACCTGGACGTACAAGGCACGCCGCCGGTCACCGCCAGCTTCAGTGCCTTGCCTGCGGGGCTGGATAGCCCGCCGGATTCGTTCCTGGTGCAGGGGGTCCCGACAGGTCCAGGGAACACAACGGTCACCGTCGATGCGATTAACGCTTTCGGCCAGGTGACGTCGAACCAGTTCGCCTGGGTCGTCCGGCAGGCGCCGTTCGTTACGGCGCCAATACCTGACCAGTCGTACGCGTATGGTGAAACCATCACGGCCATCGACCTTGA
>NZ_JBATKE010000024.1:0-16596 GCF_049669105.1 Eudoraea sp. | reverse complement strand
GGGTAATTCATTAAACCTGCACTATGAGTTTTTGGAGAGTATTACTGGCCATTATTTTTCCGCCTTTATCCGTCATTGGTAAAGGTTGCGGATCTTTTCTTATTGTTCTTCTTTTAACCTTTTGCGGTTGGGTTCCCGGAGTAATAGCTGCTTTGGTGATCCTTAATAATCCCAGCTGAAGGTTGTATCTTTGCCAGTGATGAATAAGAAGGTTGCCGCAAAGGATTTAGGCTTAATGGACTACAAAGAAACCTGGGACTACCAGGAGTTGTTGTTTCAGAAAACCATTGATCTTAAAATTAAAAACAGGCGGGAGGAAACCCACCTTGAAACGCCTAACCATTTCCTGTTTGTGGATCATCCGCATGTCTATACTTTGGGTAAGAGTGGGGATATTACCAATCTGCTGGTTGATGAAAAGCAACTTACGGCCAGGGGAGCGCAATTTTACAAGATAAACAGGGGCGGAGACATCACTTACCACGGGCCAGGACAGATTGTAGGCTATCCCATATTAGATCTTGATAATTTCTTTACAGACATTCATAAATATTTACGCCTTCTTGAAGAAATGGTGATCCTGACTTTGGCTGAGTATGGCCTGAAAGCTGAGCGCTCCGAAGGCGAAACCGGGGTGTGGCTTGATGTGGGCACACCTTTTGCCCGGAAGATCTGCGCCATGGGTGTAAGGGCAAGCCGCTGGGTTACCATGCATGGTTTCGCCTTGAATGTAAATGCCGATTTAGGGTATTTTGATCTGATGATCCCATGTGGAATAAAGGGTAAGGCGGTCACTTCCTTGAACGTGGAGCTGGGCCAAAAAGAAGTTTCAATGGAGGAGGTGAAGAAAAAACTGCTAAAACATTTTTCCCAGCTTTTTGAGGCCCAGATAATAAAAGAAAAAACCGAGACCTAAGCCCCGGTTTTTAAATTTTGAAATACTATTTACTAAGGTTGGTAAGTACAGTACTGCTCATTAATTTACCGCTTTTATTAAAACTTTCCTGCTTCACCATGCCTACATCTTCTGCCAACCATAGGCGGGATGGAAAATTTTGACTGGCCATCATCATTTTAGACTGGTTTTCACTATAAATGACGTAGCAGTCAAAAGTACCTGCAGGAGTAGTAATTGTTTCCTTCTTCTCCACCTTTCTGTTGATCATATCTACCTGAGAATTCATATTCATGCCACTCATGCTAATTTTCATTATAACGTTGGCATCCGGTAATTCCATACCCACCTCCAGGTCATTTGGAAGCTCAATATCCGTCCCGGAAACTTCCATTTCCATATCACCAAATTGCTGAAGCATTTGATTGGACATTAAGGATTCGTAGTCAATCGTTACCGTATTCCCTGTGCAGGAATAGGTAAATTCTGAAGTAAAGGCTTCCTTGCCCTTATCATCCATGTATTTCATAACCATAGTTGCCGAAGAGGTACTACCCTCATCTAGTACATTGGAAACTGTGTAACTAATAGTTCCCTGAGTTTTACCCTTGCCATTATATGAAGTGTACTCTAATGTAGTACCCTCTTCCATAGGGTAATATTTACTGCAATTCTGAGCTGTTACTGGTATTGCTAAAACGAATAGCAATCCCATTAAAAATAGTTTTATTTTCATAGTTTAAATTTTAATAAATTCCACCCTTCTGTTTTGGGCTTTACCGTCTATGGAATTATTATCGCCTACAGGTTCGGATTCTCCCTTGCCCTCGCTTTGCAGCCTGCCGGAATCGACATTATATACATTAACAAGAGCATTTTGCACGGCCTCTGCCCGTTTTTTGGATAGTTCCATATTAAAAGAGTCATCGCCATCGGCATCGGTATGGCCGACAATATTGAGGTTCATACCACTTTCCTGTTGTAAAACCTGTGAAATCTGCCGAATTATTCCCATAGATTGAGGTTGTATGTTCGCCGAACCTGAGTCAAACAAAATACCGTTGGTGGATACCCTTCCATCTGCGATCAATTTTCTCCGTAAATCGAGCCCTCCTTCAGCAATTTTTAAATTTGTAATAAATAAATTTTCTTTTCCGTCTTTAAAGGTGTTCAGATGAAATTTAAGTGCAGTAATTACATTTCCGGCAGGGAGCATCCGTGGAATATCCACATATTTTTTCTCGTTAATCCACATACGAAACCTTTGTTTGTTGACAGCAATAGAAACATGAGGCTGATTTAGCACAGTCTCCCTTAAATCTGCATTTACTACGTTGTTGATCTCCAC
Source organism: Eudoraea sp. (assembly GCF_049669105.1). NCBI lineage: Bacteria > Pseudomonadati > Bacteroidota > Flavobacteriia > Flavobacteriales > Flavobacteriaceae > Eudoraea > Eudoraea sp. The sequence goes on along the minus strand of NZ_JBATKE010000024.1, from coordinate 14,353 downwards.
ACCACCACCTTGACGGTGATAATTTTGAACACGTATTCCAATAGCAGAATACTGGCAAAATGGAATCAGGGCTCTAGCATAGGCATCTTTGAGCGAAAAGGAGTTATTATCACTGAGTTCTACTTGTAACGTAGCTGTAGAAGAAGTCTTATTGTCCAGGCCAGTTGCGAGAATATCAAACTCAATCGTGTACTCTTCGGGCAAGCTGGGAACATCAGGTATGTAATATGTGTTATGACCAGGTAAAATTTTAAGCCATTTTTGAGGAGAATCATTTATTGTTACTATTTCACCACTTCCGTTGGTATTCCATTTGGAAGGAAAATCACCAACAAAGTCATTTGAGAAATCATCGAAAAACAATAGTTTATCTCCAGGGACATAATCGAACTTGCTGTAGACTTCAATGGTTTTAGGGTCATTTACAGGAGTATTTCCGGCGGAGCCGGCATTGGGTTCAGAACCACTTCCCTGGCTCTGTGGCTCCGCAGGTATGTTATCAACAGGAGATCCTTGTTTTCCTTTACTCCCAGGTTCCAAAATACTGTCTAAAACAGCGTCTGTTTTTTCCGAAGTTTCCTTTTCAACTCTACGTTCAACCGTGCGTTCCGCTGCTCGTTCCGCTGCTTTTCCTAATTTTTTTAATAATTGAGCGCTCGCATCCGGAGTTGCAAACAGAAATAGAAGCAGAGGAAGAATAAGAAGGAGTTGCTGTTTGTGTGCTTTCATGATTACCGAAGTGTTTGAAATATCTTAAAAATACGATATTTTAGGCATATTATAGGAAGTATTACCAATCTTTTTACGTCATAAAAAACCTACAAATATCTAAATATTAGTACGTTACTAAAAGTAAATAAAAATAACTTTCCAGGGATTAAAATTGTATAATTGGTTCTTTAATCTGTACAGATGGTCTTCAGTAAAGACTTAGTTTATTTTATAAAGTACAAGCGCATTTTCCTGATCCTTACAAACAAATTCTATCTTACGGTCATTGTCAATATCATCCAGGTCTATCATGGAATATCCAAATACCGGAAAATTTTGAATTGGCACCGCATTACTGTCAAACAGATACACCTTTTGACTTTGGATATCCGTTACACCGACGTAAATTTTATCATGAACATAAAATATGACGGGATGGGTATAGACCCCTAGATCCAGTGTTATATTCTTACCTTTAATACTTAGAATATTTTCATTATTAGTAACCAGGGTTTTGTTTGTGGCGTCCAGTCCGTGATCTTCAGAATAGTTAAACTTTGTTTTCGAAACTTTTCCTTTGGTATCAATAGAGTAGAGGGTACCATTTTTATCTGTGACGATAAAATTATTTTTGTATAAATACGTGTTGTTAGAGGAAAATTCAATTTTCTCAGTTACCTTAACTCTCGAATTACCTACACGATTCATTATTTTAAGTTCCCCATTTTCCAACATAAAAACCAAATAGTCTTTATTCCCAATTTTAATATGTTTGGGTGCTGAAAGGACCGGGCTGCCTGTATCTGTATATTTAAAACCCCTTACCGATTTACCTTTTGAATTATACATAAAAACTTTTGATCCCTGAGTAATGACAAAGCGGTAATTTCTTTTTCCCTCATAATCGAATACCGCAAGTTCATTTAAGTTACCGCCGGGGAAATTCATATTAAAAGGTGCTACTTCTTTACCGTTTCTGTCCAGAATCAGGAACTCATTTCCGGTGGTAAAAGCTAATTGTAATCGTCCATTTTTATATAGGTCTACCTGACTTATTTTGCCTTGTATTGTTCCTTTTAACTGTTTTTTCCATAATATTTTGCCCTGTGTGGATATTAAATACAAATTATTATCCTGGTCCTGTACCACAATTTCTTTTTTGTTGGTCCTGTGATTTTTTACAAATTGAGGGTTAGTAGCTAAATCACTGTCTAATTCTACCCGGAAAAGGGCAGAAATAGTATTGCTCTCTTTTTCCCTATACTTTTTTTGAATAAGTAGATTGGTATGATAAAAATTTGCATCGGCCACAATTTGTCCGGCAAAAATATAATTGGAAGCTTCGGTTTTATTAAAATCATTTAATAGTTCCTTAGTGCAATGCATTTCCAGGATATCTTCCATGCCTTTTGCATTAGCCATAAAAACAATACTCGATTCATCTGCGAGAACTTTGCGCGCAGATTCATATAACATACTTTTGTCAAATGTGGAGCCACTGCTATTGTCCCGGATTATTCCTTGTAAGACCTCAAGTTCCTCTGAGAAGATAAAAGTGTTTTCCAGTATAGTATAATAATTGGCTTTAAACTCCTTAAGCAGTGGATTAAAGTATTCATAAAGAAATTTATTGCTAACAAGTTCGAAAGTTTCACGACCCATATATATGGCATTGTTGCTGCTTTTATCCTCTAGATACTTCGTGATGTTTTCTGCGCCATAAGTGCTTAGGATAACTGCTTTTTTGTTTTCAATAAACAGAACGCCAATTTCTTCAACGGTATTGAAAACACTGTCTCTTTTAAACGCCGCTTCTAAATAGTCTTTCTGATTTTGGGCAAAAACATCATAATTATCAAAAGAAAAGGAAATAAATGCATCTGTATTTGCGGGCATCTTTGCACTTAAGTTGCCAATCGCAGGTCTTGTATTCTTGAATAAGCTAAGCAAGTTTTTGGTTGAATCTTTGGCAATTGATATACCGTTCAATTGCAGGAAGTCTTGAGAAGGTTCTATGTCAAAGGTGACCCAATCTGCAAAACCCGAAAATTGTATTGCAGTATCTTTTTTAAAAACATAATCATTCATCCAATTACTTTGTTCCAGATTCAGGTAAACGGAAGCAGATTTATCACTATTCGAAGTTTCAAACAGCGAATTAAGAACAGGGTCAATTTCGGTATTCATATTATCAATGATGGCATCTATTAGATTGAGAGATGATCCAAGTATTATTTGCCGATCCAGTTCAATACTAAAAAAAGTACTTTGCTTTATTTCGTACCTATTATAGCTTCTGCCTTCATAAGAGACTGATTCAATGGTAGGGCTTTTATCCTTATCAGGATTAACAAAGCTCAGTGGTTTATCAGAAACATAAATGAATTCAGAATTTAGAGAATCAATTTCAGTAAAGGCAAGGATACCACTGGTGTCGCTTTGAACAAGTTCAAGTGCTTTCATTCTACCCAGGATATGGTCATAATTCGTTGTTGAATACAACGGCTTTAAAAAGTCATTGTTTTTAAGTTCACTTTTTAAATTCGTCAGATTATTAACTTTAATTATTACCGAAGCATTTTGGGGGAGATAATTTAAAAGTGGTGTTGTAGATTCTTTTTGTTTCTGACATGAAAGGATGCTGAAAACTATGAAGGTGAAAACTAATATAAATCTCATGTAAAATGCTTTGCCACAAATTTAAAACTTTATCTACTTTTATCTATGCCCTAATCAGGGAAGTTATTTATGATAAAATACGAAATGGCATTCCGTGAATTTAATTCAAAGAGAATATATGGAAGATGTACATTATAAATTAAGCTTTAGTTGATGGGGCAATAATTTAAAGCTCTTTCTGTGGTATTTGGTAATGCCGTAATCAATTATAGCTTGCCTGTGCTCTTCAGTACCATACCCTTTATTTTGTTTCCAATTGTACATCGGAAATTCTTCATGAATTTTTTCCATATAGGCATCTCTATAGGTTTTAGCCAATATTGATGCTGCTGCAATACTTTGAAATTTGCTATCCCCCTTTACAATACATTTATATGGAATATCATTAATTGGCTTAAATCTGTTGCCGTCTACTATTAAAAAGTCAGGAACTTTAGAAAGCTTTTCTATTGCCTGATGCATGGCAAGGATGGATGCGTTGAGAATATTAATAGTATCGATTATCTCGGTTTCAATATGCGCTACACCATAAGATAAGGCACTAGCTTCAATAAGAGGGCGTAGTTTGTTTCTGGTAGATGCTGATAATTTCTTGGAATCATTAAGCGATTCATCGGCAAATGAGGTTGGCAATATGACCGCAGCCGCAGTAACTGGTCCTGCCAGGCAGCCTCTTCCGGCTTCATCTGTTCCGGCCTCAAATTCAATTTCCTTAAAATATTTTAACATTATATAAGCTTAAATAATGGACAAAACCTAAGAGTCATTATCATATGTTTAGGAATTTTCAAAAAAAAGCAATCATAATTTAATATTTACGACCTATTTATTACAATATCGTAATAATTGGGGATATTTTAACAAAAAATAGCTTCGAGCCTTTATATTACTTGCGTAGTTAACAATTAATTATGATTTTTGCGATGACTAATTCAAAAATTCTATTTAAATGAGATCAAAGTTAACTTGGATGTTAACACCTCTTTTGGTGTTATGCATTTCTTTCTCTTATGGACAGGAGAAAACGATTTCGGGTAATGTGACAGACCAAAGCGGCTTGCCACTCCCGGGAGTATCTATTGTAGTTGTTTCAACAACTACAGGAACACAAACAGATTTTGACGGTAATTATTCCATACAAGCCAGTGAAGGAGCTGTTCTTCGTTTTAGCTATATTGGACAAAAGACCGCTAACAGGACAGTTGGTTCGGACAACACTATCAATCTTCAAATGGAAGAGGATGCTCAGGCATTGGAGGAAGTAGTTGTTACCGCACTTGGCATTACTAAAAGTTCCAGAACCTTAGGATATGGTACAGATGTCGTAAAAGGTGAGGAGTTGGTAAAAGCCAGAGAAACCAACATTGTTAACTCATTACAGGGAAAAGTAACGGGTGTACAAATAACCAATACCGGGGGTAACCTGGGTGGGTCATCTAAAATCATTATTCGTGGTGTGTCTTCCTTGAGCGGGGCAAACAATCCGCTTTGGGTTGTGGACGGGGTTTTGATAAACAACTCACAGACTCCTACCGGAAGTAGAATAACTGGTAACAGGGATTTTTCCAATGGAGCCGCCGTAGTGAACCCGGATGATGTTGAAACAATCAACATTTTAAAAGGTGCAGCCGCTACAGCTCTTTATGGTTCTCGTGCTGCGGCAGGGGCTATCATCGTAACTACCAAAAAAGGTAGAGGCGGAGATGGTGCAGCATCAGTAACATTTAATTCCTCGACAAGATTCGACAATTTGTTCAGGATTCCTGATTATCAGCAGGAATATGCGATGGGTACCAATGGTCAATACGATTCTGGTAGCGTTGGATTTGACTGGGGCCCCAGAATTGAAGGTCAAACAGTTCCTAATGCACCAGTTACAAATGCACCAGGACAGCTTAAAGCTGTAAAGGATAATGGAGTAAACGATTTTTATAAAACTGGGATAACACGGATCAACAATTTTGCCATAGGGGATGCCAGTGAAAAAATGGATTATAGGATGAGTGTTACTTCCTTAAACCAAAATGGGATTTTGCCAGGATCTAGTTTGGACAGGATTACTATTGGTTTGAATGCCGGGGTAAGACACAGTGAAAAATTGGAATCCAGATTTAGTGTACAGTATACTACAACTAAAACCAGGGGTACAGGTGCCACAGGTGCGAATGATCCAAACATTATTGGTTTGAGTAATTTCAGTAGTAATTTGGATCAGAGACTCTTCGATCCATGGATAGATGAATCTGGAAATCAAATAAACCAGATTGTTGATAATCAGGGGGTATTATCCAATAACCCACTTTGGTTAAGGTACGAGAATAAAAATGACAGGGACGAGGATCGTGTTTTTGGTAACGCTCAGCTTACCTGGAAACCCTTGAGAAATTTCAGTATTTTAGGGAGAGTAGGTATTGACCTTGCGGATGATAGACGTTTACTTACAAACCGAAAGGGTACGATACAGCGTCTTTTTGGTGATTTTAATTCGGATAACATAAGAAGGAACGAGCTTACTTCAGATTTAATTGCTACCTACAGCAACGATTTTTCAGATGATTGGTCTTTGACTGTTTTTGGTGGTATGCAGTACAACTCAAGAACCTTTGAAAGGCAGCGTATACAAGGTGTTGATCTTTTAATTCCTGAACTGTTCAGCCCTGGAAATGCGGCACAAGTAATTGCAGAAAGGGATTACTCTCTAAGGACGTTGTTTGGGATCTATGGTTCTGCAGAAATAGACTATAAAGATTGGGCAATCTTAACGTTAACCGCGAGAAATGATTATTCCTCTACTTTACCTGAAGACAACAACTCTTATTTTTATCCTTCTGCTAGTTTAGCATTTGTATTTACCGATGCTTTTAACATGCAAAGTAATGTATTGAGTTTTGGTAAATTCAGAGCAAGTTGGGCACAGGTTGGTAATGATACTACTCCGTACTTATTGAATTTTAATTTTAACCCTGTAACTACGGCAACGGGTCAGTATAGCTTAAATAATAATTTCCCATTTAATGGGGCATTGGCCTATTCGGCATCCAATACTATACCGCCTAGTAACTTGGTTCCGGAACAACAGACTTCCTATGAATTTGGATTGGATCTGAAATTCTTTAACGGCAGGTTAAACCTGGATGCTTCTTACTTTAATAATAAAAACGAGAATCAAATCCTAAACATTCCTATTCCAGAAACTACAGGTTTTGCTTTTAGGACAACAAATGTAGGTAGGGTAGATCAAACAGGTTTTGAAATAGCTCTTGATGCCCTTGCTGTTCAAAGTAAAAATGGAAATTTTGCATGGAACACAGCTGTGAATTTCTCTAAGGTAGATTCAGAAGTGGTTTCTTTGACAGATGGTTTGGAACGTGTGGTTATCGCATCTGGCTTTAATAGTGTTCAGGTGGTTGCTGTTCCTGGTCAGGAATTCCAGCTATTTGCTATTCCTCATCTTAAGGATGAAGAAACCGGAAGACCAATAATAGATCCCAATACAGGTAGAAGACAAGCAGGAGAAGCTACAACATTAGGTTCTGTTCTTCCTGATTGGACAGGAGGCTGGGTGAATAACTTTACTTATAAAGGTTTTAGTTTAAACGCAACTGTGGATGTTAGATGGGGAGGTGTTATGAAATCATCAACTGTTGAGAATTTACAGACAGGTGGTTTGGTAACAGAAACCCTTCAAAACAGGGAAGGAACTTTTATAGATACAGAAGGTATTATTGTAACAGATAACGGTGACGGAACTTTTGACAGAAGGGATAATGATGTTCCCTTGTTAAATGCCCAGGATTTCTGGACTTCTTTAAATGATAATAGCGTTGCAGAACCTTATATCTATGATGCAACCTATGTTAAATTAAGGGAAATGGGTTTATCATACACCTTTTCTTCGAAACTGTTGGGAGAAAGTTTTATCAAAGGCCTGACAATTGGGGTTGAGGGAAGAAATCTTGCCTTGCTATATTCCAAAGTACCGCACATAGATCCTGAAGCTACATTGTTCGGCTCAGGTGCGGATGGTTTTGGAATTGAAAGAGCCAGCGTTCCTTCTACAAGAAGTATAGGTTTTAACATAAGGCTAAGTTTCTAATAAAAAAAAATATAAGACATGAAAAGACTAAAATTAATTTTACTTTGTTTTGTGTTTATATCGGGTACCTTTTCATCCTGTGATGATAAACTAGATATAAATACCGATCCTTTGGCAGCTACAAGTGCTGATCCAAATGCTGTACTTCCTTTTGTTTTTGTACAGTATTCTTCAAGGAAGGTGACAGAATTAGGAACCAGAATATGTGATGTATCACAATATATATCAAACACATTCAACAGTCCTAAAAATGGTAGCACGAGTATTTTCCTTACTGGAAATACATGGGGCATGATGTATAATCAGGTATTGGGTAACCTTTCGCTGGTTATAGCAGATGCAGAGGCAGCTGGTCCTACCCAGAATAACGTTAATGCAATAGCCACTATCCTTAGCGCTCATATTTATTTTGAGCTAACCAGTATTTGGGAAGATGTTCCTTATTCTGAGGCATTAAATGGCCAGGATTTTCCTTCGCCAAATTTTGATGATCAGCAGTCAGTACTTAACGGTGTGGTTTCTTTATATGATGAGGCTATCGCTCTTATAGATAGCAGACAACTCGATGGAGAGTTTGCTATAACCGCGAGTAGTGATCAGTTCTATGGCGGTGATATGGATAAATGGAGAGTTTTGGCAAATTCTTTGAAATTGCGCGCTTTAATGCTGTTGCGTAATGGGGGAGCCAATGTGGATGCGCAAATTAATGCAACATTAGCACAACCATTAATGGCCTCCAATGACGAAGCGGCATATCTTATCTATTCTGGTGCACCTGGTGCACAGAATGGAATGCAGACTATTATTACGGCGTTCTTTGGTCCTGATAATGAAAGCCAGAATGTATTTGGCCCTGGCCCACCAATTGACGAACTATTAAGAGATTCCGGAGATCCAAGATACGACCTTTGGGTGGCAAGAAATGACTTGCCGGCACCTGAACTCGCTTTCTTTCCGGATAATTCTACTTCTGTGTTAAGTAACAATATCATTAGATTTGATCTGCCTGATATGCTAATGTTGCCATCAGAAATTGATCTTTATAAAGCAGAATTAGCGCTCGAAGGTTTTGCTGCTGCGGGATCTGCAGATGCCAATTACAGAGCAGGGGTCACAAATTCACTCAGATGGTGGGGACAAGATATTCCGGGTGTATTGGCAACTCTTACAGAAGCTGATATTACAGGTTATGTTAGTAGCTTAGCAGCTCCTACTATTGAGGACGTTTACAATGAACAATATCTTTCAGCATTTCTGATGCCGGTAATGGCATGGACGCATGTAAGAAGAAATCAGATCCCCGTATTAGATGCACCACCTGCATCTACTATCGGAACTACATTGAGAAGATTTAACTATCCTCCTGATGAAGTAACAAGTAATCCAAATACACCGGCTAATTTGCCTACCGAAACACCAATGTGGTTTGAAAACTAATAAAAACGTAAAAAAGATGAAAAAAATAGTATATATAGCATCCGCGTTGGCACTCATTTTAACTGGATGTACCGAAGAATATGATCTTAACGACCGAGATCTTTCGGTTGAAGAATTGCCGGCATATGTGGCTTTTGATTCACCCGGTACAAATGTAAATCCTGGTCCTACTGATGTGACAGAAGATGAAGGTACTGTAGAACTAAATGTTGAAGTCCCTACCGGTACATTATCTACGGTTACTGTAAATTACTCTTTCAGCGGAACGGCTGTCTTTGGAACAGACTTTATCGTAGATGGAGCAACCAGTGCAGGAGGAACTTTGGATATTGCTTTACCATCAAGTCCGGCTGTTGACGGTAGGCCTATTAACGATGATATCGTTGTAGAACTATTACTAGACGATGTTGCCGATGGTGATAAGACATTAATAGTTACTTTGGATTCAGCTTCCAATGCTGAAGGAGCTTTGGAAGTAGGTCGGGGAGGTACGGATTTGTTAAAATCTATAACTGTGAATATCTTAGATATTGACTAAGGGTTCTTAGATACCAAATTATTAAAACGAAAGGGTTGCAATGTAAATTGCGACCCTTTTTTTATACCCGATAATTACTCCTGTTTACATCTAAAACCTTTAAGATGTGGATAGTATTCTCTGGATATTAATCATCTGATTCTGCAATGAGAGGGCTTAAATAAGTGATATTACCTTTAATTTCAATACCAAAAGAATATTTTACCTAAAGCTTTTGTGTCATAAGTTTGGTTATAGTTTCGATCTTATTTCTCTTAGTAAAATTAGATTTCACAAAGCTTTAACTCATGTTGTATTGTTTTCCAACTTCTATCATGAATTTGGCACTGCAATACAGCAGTGTATTATGCTTGTAGGGCCCCCTCTCTCGTTAAATGGGGCCGTAGAACAGCATAATCCAATTAAGAGAATAATTGCTGTAATTGGAATATGGAATTGGATGAATACGCTTTTTACATCTCGGGGGAGTAATTAAAAGGACGCTATAGATCGGAAGAGCTCAACCATCACTTGTCTTACCTTAAAATGGGATAGGCGAAATCACAAACCAGCATATTCAACTGGTTCTAAAATTCTAGATTTTAGTATTACAATTTAAATAGAGGAGCTATTCTACCGCAAATTCAAATATTTCAGAAGTAGAGGAGTTATTTTGACTATCTGTAGTAATTACAGACCAGTAATAAATGGCTCCAGAGGTTATAGGGGCATCTAAATTGCTTTCTTCTGTAGTTCCTAATTCTGTTGTTGGATTTGTATCCGTTCCAAAGAAAATGCTATATCCTACTATGTCATCATCAATATCGCTGGCAGCCCATTGTAAATTCACGGAGGTAGCGGAAGCAATAGTTGCTCCTCTTGCCGGATTGATCGCTTCTGCAGGAAAGGGAGCATAGTTTTCAATTCCCGGTCCTTGATTGTAAAACTTTGCTTTTGTACTTGAAGCAGTTTCGTTGGTGCCGTTTGCTTTAGATACTACGAACCACTCGTACGGAGTTCCCCTATCAATTGTTATGGTGGCATCGTTAGTGGTCGAATTTGATTTCGAAGAAGTGTTGGTATTTATATTTCTAAGGTTAATCTCATAAGTGTCTGTATTTTCTGAAGCATTCCACTGAAACGTCACAGCACTTTTCGTTTCATCGGTACCGGATACCACACCTTCATTGCATTCGGTATTATCAGCAGGAAAAACCAATGTGGCTGCAGATGGTGCGGCAACTACTGGCGGAGTAGTTGAATCATCAGTACTGGAATCACTTCCACCACAGGCCATAAGCAAAAACAGTATAATAACTGAATAAACTTTAGATGCTATTTTCATTTTCTTATTATTTTATAATTTAACAATGTATGCTCTGTTTTTACATTAAGTAAATAAATGCCTTTGGCAAGTACATCTACGTTAAACTTAACTTCATTATCTATGACGCTAAAAGGTTTGCTGAACACTTTTAACCCGTTAATAGTAAACAGGGTTAATTCTACCTGCTTTGTCTTATTTGAATTGCCCATATAAACGGTTAGATCACCGCTTGACACAGGATTTGGATAAATGAAAAGTTCAGAAGTTAAAACAATAGTTTCTTCATAAACTCCCTGGCAATCCTTGTCTGTTTTAACAGAGAGTGTGTTTTCAACTCCGGAAAGAGGAAGCGTAATTGAACTTTCGGAAGTTTCATATCTACTACCATTAAGTGTAATAAAATAGTTCTTTCCACCGCTGAAATTAAGAATCACCTCATTGTTAAGGGAACTAATTTTTGAGGAAACAGAAAGTGCTTCCGGCTCCGATATTGTTACATCAAAGCAGTTTTCGTAACCAGCCTGTCCCTCAACAGTGATACACATAGTATAATTACCAGTGGCCAAATTTTCAAAAACCGTAGCATCCGTAAAATTAATGGAAGTATCAACTCCTGCTCCCGTAAGTGTAGCCGAATAGTTTAAAGCAGATTCAGCAGTAATTTCTATACTCCCGTTGTTACTGGAAATACAAGACTCCCCAATAGACAATACCCTGAAATTTGTACTTGGTAGTGAAAACACAGTACACCCGGTAACATCAACCACAGCGCCTGCTGGAGTATTCGGACAGGTATCTATCGTATTGGGCACTCCATCATTATCATTGTCGTCATCACAGACATCGCCAATATTATCGTTGTCCGCATCTTCTTGATTTGGGTTGGCTATAAGTGGACAATTATCGTTAATGTCTAAAACTCCATCGTTGTCATCATCCGTATCGCAGACATCCCCCTCTCCGTCGGAGTCGGTATCTAGTTGATTGGAATTAGATATCAACGGACAGTTATCATCTACATCCAAAATACCATCATTGTCATCATCTTCATCGTCCTGGAAACCATCTACAACAAAATCATCAATTATCACGCCCTCTCTGGTTACTGCAGGATCGGACTGGAAAACGATACGGAAAATAACATTGCTTTCTCCCGTCAAATCTGTTTCACCTAATACTGCATTAGCTATAAAGTCGTAGGCATACTCCTGTAGTTCGCCTATTTGTCCATCTGGAATTTCCCCGGTCCATTGTGCGCCGGGGCAATTCTGGCAATCATCATCAGTCCCTGAAGAAGCGTTGGTTCTATCGCTATTATACCAATTGGGTTGACTATTTATATTACCTAATACTTGCCAATTATTTCCTGAATCTGTTGAATATTCAACATAAACAATATCAAAATTAAGTTCAAGGTCAAAGGCCATTTTAAATTTAAGCACAGGAGCTACGATATTTGAAAGCTCGTAGCAGTTACTAACCAGAAATGCTTTTGTGTTGTCTGGATGATTTCCACCAAGGCTCGTACCGTATACTTGGGTCCCTGATGCTGCTGTACCTAATTTTGTACCCGTTGGCACCCCTAGTTCCCAAAGCACGTCCTCTGTTCTGTCGTTAAATGTCAAAAGTGCGTCGTCTAATGTTTCAAAGGTGTTTACCAATCCACCTAGACCAAATCCATTGCTATAAAAAGCACTATTGATTTTATTGTTATCCGCAAAAGCATCATTTGTTATAGTGGCTTCTGCATTTAAGTTTACCGGACCAGTAAAATTTAGATTTTGAATTGGTAAAGTTATTGTGGTTTGCGCATCACCAATCAAATTCCCTGTCCATTGAAAGGTTTGATCTCCGCCATCATTAAGACTATAAATAACCTCTATTGAGGTAATTGCATTTAAACCCTTATTTTTTACTACTATTTCCGGAGCAAATTCTCCACACAGTACCGAGCCGGAAGCAGGGCTAAGGGATATTACCTCTATATCATCATCTGGAACTTTAATTGGAATAGGGGATTGCCATACACCCCTTCCATATGTGGAAGCTGTTAGGATTCCGTCAACCAGATTTATATCTAAATCACTTACTGCAACACTGGGCAATCCTGTAAAGTAGTCTTCCCATTCTGTTAACGTATCATCTAATCTATAGACACCCAGGCTTGTTGCAACATAGATGGGGTTGTCTACATTTCTACCTTGATGAACTATTGCAAAGTAAGCCTGGTCCTGGGGTAAATTTAGAGTTAAATCAACAACCGCCCCAGCTGCCCCATTTGTTTCTACCGGAACTTTAAAAACGCCTCTTAAATCCTGTTGTTGATTTTGGGCGAAGCCAACGCGGTTGGAGGTAGTTACATAGATAAAAGATCCATCGGTAGTGTTTATTGCGATATCCGAGATCCCTGAGTCAAAAACATTAAATTCACTAAAACTTATACCACCATCTTCACTTCTGAATACTGTATTTTCTTCAGCGGCATATAAAACCAATGGGTTGTTAGGATCAACTTCCAAATCGTCAATGGGTGTATTTCCAAGATCATCTGAGAGTCTTTCCCAGGTGTTTCCGTTTAATTTGTAAACGGCATCATATCCCGCATACACATCGCCTTCACTGCTTAATGCCAGTGGTGTTATCCAATTTCCCCTACCTGCTGGGGAATTAATTGTTCCAACAGTCTGCCCGGAGTTTGTGGAGACAAACAAGGGATCTCCATATTGTACAAAACCATAAACAATATTATTATTGGTGGGATCTACTTCGTAATCCATTCCATCACCCCCCGTATAAACATTCCAGACGTCATTGTTTCTTATAAATCCTGAATTATCCTGTAATCCTCCCACCATTTTACCGGAGTCATCCTTTGCAACGGAAATACGATAAAATTGTCCTACGGCAATACCATTGATTGTGTAATCCTGAAAAGTGACACCTCCGTCTTCAGAAACATAAATACCCCCATCGCTACCACAGTACAATTTATTGTTGAAGAACTTCAGGGTATGAATATCAGCATGGGTATAAGCAGCGGTATTTCTGAACCATTGATTTAGCTGGTCAAAACTATCCCCACCGTCTGTACTCTTCCAAATATTTAAACAACCTATATATACTTCGTCCGCATTTGTTGGAGATACTTCAATGGCAAGATCAAACCAGGCCTGATTGGACTCCAGAATATCTGTAGTGTTTGCGGTTTCCGCAAAGGAATCACCACTATCCTCCGATTTAAATAATCCCTGGTATCTATAATTGTTGCTTTGGGTATTTGCACTTAAGATGTATACTACTTCCGGATTGGCCGGGCTAATCCCAAGCACCAACCTGCCTGAATCATCAGGTAAAACATCTGCAACACTTGCAACTCTTGTAAAAGATTCACCATCGGTAGCTTTGTAGAATGAGGAGGCTGAAACGGCATAGACTGTATTCGGATCGCCGGGTTTAAGCTTAAAATCAGTGATATTTCCCACACGTTGCACATTAAACGTTACCCCGGCATCTGTTGATTTCCAGAGCCCACGATTTGAACCCACCCAAATAATATTGGAATTCGTCGGGTCTATTACGATTTCAT
>NZ_JBATKE010000023.1:0-62989 GCF_049669105.1 Eudoraea sp. | reverse complement strand
GTATAACCTACTGAACTTTGTGGATACCAAACAAGGGTTTATCACACAAAAAACAGAAGATGGTAAAGAACTAAAGGCCCTTGAATTACCAGGGCTTTGGAACGGGGCTATGGCCTTTTGGAATACAATATTTGTTGAAGTTCCCTTACTCACTTTTAATCCCGTAAAAACAGTAAACGACCTTTTGAAGCCGACACATCAGGTAACTTAGTTTAGGGAGATCTGTTTTTATAAAGAAAAGGATTAATCAGAGTATGTTCAATTTTAATTATGAGGTTTTATTATGAATAATGGAACTACCATCGTAACTTTGTTTTATCTCAAAAGGGGTGCGAACTTCTGAAAAAAAAGTATTCTATAAATCTGTAAATATCAGACACGATTTTTACAATACTTTCAGGATAAGCTGAGATTATACCCAAGGAACCTGGGCAGGTAATGCTGCTAAGGGAGGCGAAAGTCGCCATTTGGATTTATTCCTGTCTCTTCAGGAAAAGAAAAAATCATAAAAACCAGAATAGAACCCCTTTTATTCGTGTAATTGAACTACGAATGAAAGCTTTTATTACATTGTTTTTCCTGATTTGTATTGGCGTAAAAGCTTATGCTCAACAACAAGAATCTGATACTACTACCCTCAAAAAAATTGTATTGGATGAGGTTTTTGTTTCAGCAATAAGGGTTACTCAGGAAACTCCCGTAACGTTTTCCAATTTAGAAAAAGATAAAATTATGCCAAGAAACCTTGGTCAGGATATCCCTGTTCTTATGAACTTTTTACCAGCGGTGGTTACAACGTCAGACGCCGGGGCTGGAGTGGGCTATACTGGAATACGCGTTAGAGGTAGTGATGCTACCCGGGTTAATGTTACTATAAATGGAATACCTTATAACGATTCTGAATCACATGGTACGTTTTGGGTAAATCTTCCCGATTTTGCATCTTCCACAGAAAGCCTTCAATTACAACGGGGAGTAGGAACATCTACAAATGGAGCTGGGGCTTTTGGGGCAAGTTTAAATATATTGACAGATGCCACTTCGCAGGAAGCTTATGGACATATTTCCACTTCCTATGGCAGCTTTAATACGATGCGCAACAATATTAAGTTCAGCACAGGATTGTTAAATGAACATATTGAAATTTCCGGGAGACTATCCAGAATAACATCTGATGGCTATATTGACAGGGCTTCGTCTAAACTGGATTCCTATTTTTTACAAGGCTCTTATGTTGATGATAATACATTAATTAAAGCTCTCCTTTTTGGAGGACATGAAGTTACTTACCAGTCATGGTTTGGCATTGATGCAGAAACTCTTGCCACAAACCGGACTTTTAACCCTGCCGGAATATATACCGATGAAAATGGGAATACTCAGTTTTATGACAAGGAGGAAGATAATTATAAACAAGATCATTTTCAGCTACTTTGGAATGAGGCTATATCACCTTTATGGAGCACAAATATTGCATTTCACTATACAAAAGGACGGGGTTACTTTGAACAATTCAGAGAAGACGATGATTTTGCGACCTATGGATTTTCACCAATAGTTGTCGATGGGGAGGAAGTGAATACCACAGATTTAATCCGTCGCCGTTGGCTGGATAATGATTTTTACGGGACTGTATTTTCGGCTAATTATAAAAAAGGCAGGACAAACCTTATTATTGGAGGAGGGTGGAATTCCTATAATGGAGATCATTTTGGTGAAGTAATCTGGGCGCGTTTTGCGGGAAATAGTATAATTAGGGATAGATATTACGACGATGATTCCAAAAAAACCGACTTTAATATGTTTGGGAAAATAAATTATGAGATTTCTCAAAATTGGAAACTTTTTGGAGATTTACAATTTAGAAATGTCAGATACAAGGCAAATGGAGATGATACTGGAGTAGTGGATGATACATTTAATTTTTTTAACCCTAAAGTTGGTGTCACCTATGACCTTAATAATGCAAATAATTTATACCTCTCCTTTGCAGTAGCGAACCGTGAACCCAATAGGAATGATTATGAGAATGGCAATCCTAAACCGGAAAAACTGAATGATTTTGAACTGGGCTGGCGTTATGTCTCACCTTCTGTTCAGCTAAGTACCAATCTATATTATATGAGGTATAAAGATCAGTTGGTATTGACCGGAGAACTCAATGATGTAGGAGCCCCACTAAGGGCAAATGTTGGTGACAGTTATCGTCTTGGTCTTGAAGTTGATGCCAGTATGAGTATTGGTAAGCGCTTCAAATTACAACCCAATATAGCACTTAGCACAAATAAAAACATTGATTTTCTTTTTCAGAGAGATGGTGAGTTACAGAATTTGGGAAATACCAATATTGCCTTTTCACCTGACATTGTGGTAGGTAACATTCTTACGTACATGCCCAATGAAAAATTTCAAATGTCGTTACTTACAAAATATGTTGGAAAACAATTTATGGGAAATATTGATTCGGAAGGCTCTGTTCTAGAGGACTATTCACAAACAGATTTTAATATACAATACACTTTCAATATAAATTCATTCATAAAAAGCATTGTACTCACAGGACTGATTAATAATATTTTTGATGCAAAATTTGTATCCAATGGCTACTTTTTTACTTATGATGACGATTTTTCCAATCCGGGAACTATAACTACTATTGAAGGTGCCGGGTATTACCCGCAGGCAGGAATAAACTTTCTATTGGGAGCAACATTTAACTTCTAAGGTTATTCAGGGGATAATTTAGGATATCATACCCTATTCTCAGTTGGAAATTACAACGGTAGTTCCATCAAATGAAGTGTTGTAAAACAAAAGGTCATAGTAAGGTTTCCCGTCATCAGGTCTGTTTAATTGTTGTCCGGTAAACAGGCTATATTCAAAATCTTCGCATGAACAAATTACAGTTTGACTATTAAGGTCCATTGTTGAGCATGCATTTGGGGCATGATTTGGACAACTGGCCTCCCAGGCAAAAAACTGGTCAAAACCCTTATTTATAACAAAAACACCTCTTATTCCTACACCCTGGTTTCCAATGAATATCGCATTCCCTATATTAGTTAAAGGACTATATAAGGGTAAATTGAGATTAGCTTCAAATCTGAAGCCAACTTCCTGCAAATAAGGATTACGGTTTCCTTCGTCTTTACTGCAGGCCAAAAGCAAAATGAAAACTAACCAGAGGCATATTCTTTTCATATAATAATAGGATTCAAATAAGATATCTTAAACAAAATTGAACAAAAAATATGTATCTTTGCGTTAAATCCTCTTTAAAAAAGGGGATTTTCTTATTAGTTAAACCTCATTTTGATGAATAACTCTACTTAATGTGTTTATCTTAAATTAGTTACCTCAAAATGATTGTTTAAACTAATCCTGCGTTTTCGTAGGATTTATTGTTTAATGATTTTGGGCATTTTTTATGCTTAATAAATATTGAAGTTATGAGTAATATATCTTATTACACGGCGGAAGGATTAAAAAAACTCAGAGAAGAGTTAAACTATCTTAGGGATGTGGAGAGGCCTAAATCTTCACAGGCCATTGCTGATGCCAGGGATAAAGGTGATTTGTCTGAAAATGCTGAGTATGATGCTGCTAAGGAAGCACAGGGGTTATTGGAATTAAAAATATCAAAACTGGAGGAAACCTTATCCAATGCCAGATTAATAGATGAATCTCAACTAGATACTTCTAAAGTACTGGTGCTTTCAACCGTAAAACTTAAAAACCGACAAAATGGGATGATCATTAGCTATACACTTGTAGCTGAAAGTGAAGCAGACTTAAAGTCGGGAAAAATTTCTGTTACTTCACCAATTGGCAAAGGGCTTCTTGGTAAAGAAGTAGGTGATGTTGCCGAAATTACAGTGCCAAATGGTAAACTAAAATTTGATATTCTTGAAATAAGCAGGCAGTAAAAAGCTATAATTCTTTATATTTAATCCTATCATTATTGATAGGATTTTTTTTAACTAAAAATTGACCGTGGAAAGTATTTTTACTAAAATAATAAAAGGCGATATACCATCTTACAAAATTGCAGAAGATGATAAATATTTTGCCTTCCTGGACATTAATCCCAATGCAAAGGGGCATACCTTATGTATACCTAAGAAAGAAGTAGATAAAATAATGGATATGGATGAAGCTCTATATTTGGGGTTAATGGCATTTTCCAGAAGAGTGGGCAAGGCCATTGAAGCAGCTATAGACTGTAAGCGGGTGGGGATTACGGTAATAGGTTTGGAAGTGCCCCATGTGCATGTGCATCTTATTCCTTTAAATAAAATGGCAGATGCAACCTTTATGAACAAAATTGAATTGTCACCGGAAGAATTTGAAGATATTGCCCTAAAAATTCGTTCTAAAATGAAATGATACCGGTTTTATATACGTAGAATAATACTGCGGCAATTACAATTGGTAACAGAATAATTAAGTAAAACATGGCCGTGAATTTTGTAGTCGCTTTTTCCGGATTGACCATTTTTTGGTAATACTCAAAGGTTCGCTCAATATCTTCAGTCCAATTTACCGGGTAAATAATACTTTCACATGTATTGCATTTAATTTGATGACTAACCTTTGAGGTAATCTTATGATAAAGCCTTCCAAATAAGTGCTTTTGATAAAACGTTATTTTCATGTCCTGATTAAAGCATTCAGGGCAGTTATTCGTAATGTCGGCCTCTTTAATAACAACTAATTTTTCTTTTGCCATTATTGCTGATCTGATTTTATTGATATCTGCATTATAGTGCCTTCCTTGCTCGAAGAAAGTACTTTTACCTTTCCTTTATGATACTCCTCAATTATCCTTTTAACCAGGGATAATCCTAACCCCCAGCCTCGTTTTTTTGAGGTGTAACCAGGATTAAAAATGGAATTGAAATCGCCTTTCGCTATTCCATGCCCGGTATCTGAAATTAATATATTAACATATTTGCCGTCCGGAACAATTTCGATGGCAATATTCCCTTTACCTTTCATTGCGTCAATTCCATTTTTGACCAAATTTTCAATTGTCCAGTTATATAATGAACGGTTTAATAGAACGGGAAGTGCTTCAACCTTAGAATTAAATGTAAAATGAATAAGTTTAGAGCTTCTGAGTTTTAGATATTCAAAGGCACTCCTGGTTTCTTTAACAATGTCGTGTTCTTGTAATTTCGGGAGTGAACCTATTTTAGAAAAACGATCTGTTATGTTCTGTAACCTTCCAATATCTTTCTCAATTTCTTTGGTAATTTCCGGGTTAATTTGTTCGCTCTTCAATAGTTCATTCCAACCAAGAAGTGAGGTTAGCGGGGTACCAATCTGGTGTGCGGTTTCCTTCGCCATTCCCGCCCATAGTTTGTTTTGTTCAGATGCTTTATTGGTTTTAAAGAAAAAGAAGATAACCGCAGCAAACAGAAATATGATTAATAAAAGGGCAATAGGGTAATATTTTAGTTTATTTAATACTTCCGAATTTCCATAATATAGGGTAGCCAATTGCTCACTATTATAATCAATAGAAATAGGCAAATTTTCTGATTCAAATTTTTTTATCTTTTGCTTTAAATAAGCGGTGTCAACAACTAATTCCTCGGGCATGTTGTTGGTTCTAATGGACCCATCTATATTTACCAGAATCATGGGAGTTGAGGTGTTGTTTTGAAAGATTTTAACATGTAGATTTCCCAGATCCCTGTCCTCTGAAGACTGCAATAATTCTGACTGAGCTGTAGCCCAAATCTCCATTTTATGGCGTTCTTCTTCCTTAAATTTTTTAAAAAAACTATTGGTATTCCAAAGAATAAGACTTACTATAACAAAAGATGCTATTAATAGAAATAGATTCGAAGTCTTCTTTTGGGAATTAAAATTCATCCTGCCTTTTACTTAGCAATAAAGATAACTGAAATTGACCTAAAATGTTGTGTTCTGCAAGCGAGTTAAAGTTTTAATTGGGATACAATTTATATACCTTTGTTTTGATGCAAAAAACGATATCGCTAATACCTTCTGAGATTACCACCGGGCAGTTGCACGCTTACCTTTTAGGTGCGGTTGGACCCAGGCCGATAGCTTTTGCAAGTACTATAGACGAAAAAGGAATTCCAAACCTCTCACCCTTTAGTTTTTTTAATGTCTTTAGCGCTAATCCACCTATATTGATTTTCTCGCCAGCCAGAAGAGTGAGGGATAATAGTACTAAGCATACATTAGATAATGTGCTTAAAACAAAAGAAGTGGTCATCAATATTGTAAATTACGAGCTGGTTCAGCAGATGTCTTTGACAAGTACAGAATATGGTGAAAAGGAAAATGAATTTATAAAAGCTGGATTAACAATGGTAGATTCAGATTTGGTTAAACCATTCAGGGTTGAGGAATCTCCTGTCCAGTTTGAATGCAAAGTAACAAAGGTGGAGGCTTTGGGTAACAAAGGGGGAGCTGGTAATCTGGTTTTTGCAGAAGTTGTTAAAATGCATATCCATGAATCAATTTTGGGTGAAGATGGCTCAATTGACCAGTTTAAAATTGATCAGGTTGCCCGAATGGGAGGTAATTGGTATAGCAGGGCTAATAAGGGCATGTTTGAGGTTCCGAAGCCACTTTCCAAGCTCGGAATAGGGGTTGATAATATACCGAAAGAAATACGATCAATAAAAATTCTAACAGGGAACGATTTGGGCTTATTGGGAAACGTTGAGCGTATGCCGGATAAAGATGATATCGAAGAATTTATAGCAACAAATGATCAAATTCGGTCCATTGTCAAAAATAAGGATACAAAAGAATTACTAAGAATAACAAGAGAATATTTAGATAATAATAAGATACTTTCGGCATGGAAAGTATTGCTAATAAATACTGAATTAAATGGAAATACAAGGAAAAATTAAAATGATTGATGAGACTAAAACCTTTGGCAATAATGGTTTTAGAAAAAGAGAGGTGGTTATTACTACTGAAGAACAATATCCCCAACATATATTGGTAGAATTCGTTCAGGATAAATGTGACTTGCTTAATAAGCATAATGTCGGAGAAACTGTAAAAATTAGCATTAACCTAAGAGGAAGAGAATGGACAAACCCTCAGGGGGAGGTTAAATATTTCAATTCTGTTCAAGGATGGCGAATTGAAACTTTACAACCCGATCAAGGGGATAGCGGAATACCACCTGTGCCTCCAATTGAAGCATTTGAACCGGCCGAAGAATTAAATGAAGAAGATCATGATGATCTGCCATTTTAGATAGATACCCTTTTCGGCTGCAGATTATTTTTAGGTTGACCGGTAATTCTAAGAACTGTTAAACTTGAAAAACAAGGATACGGATATATACTTTTTAACAGATCTATTGGAGTTCCCTCCGGCGGATAATGCAAATGCGGAGGGTTTACTGGCGGTTGGTGGGGATTTATCTCCAGAAAGATTATTGCTGGCCTATAAATCAGGGATATTTCCCTGGTTTAATGACGATTCTTTGATCTTATGGTGGAGCCCTGATCCCAGAATGGTTTTATTCCCTCAAAAAATCAAGATTTCTAAAAGTATGCGACAAATTATGTCGGGTACTCGATTCACTTTAACCAGGAATAGATGCTTTAAAGAAGTAATGGAAGCCTGTGCCGAAATAATGAGAAAGGGACAGGAAGGAACCTGGATTACCAATAGCATGAAAGAAGCCTATTTACGTTTACATGAACTTGGTTTTGCCAGATCATACGAGGTTTGGGAAGATAAGGAATTAGTGGGTGGGCTGTATGGAATTGATCTGGGACACGTATTTTGTGGTGAAAGTATGTTTTCTAAGGTAACAAATGCATCCAAATATGCATTTATTAATTTGGCCAAGGACCTTGAAGACCGTAACTATAAGTTCATAGATTGTCAGGTGTATACGAAACATTTGGCAAGTTTAGGGGCTGAAGAAATCTCGAGGAAGGAATTTTTAGAATTGCTAAAGACTAAAGTTTAAGGAAGAAAGCAATAATGCTATGTGTTGAGCAGTTCCTGTGAAATTGAGCAATCTGTATTCCATGCCAAATTGCAATTTGGTTTTAGAACTTAACAACCAGCCAAAACTTGCAGTAAAACGCTGCCCGTATATTGGTTCTAAGTCCTTTCCCACATTTAGCAGCGTTTCTAAATTTCCTATAAAATAACATTCACCTACATCTAAATTCTGCCCTTCAAGAGGCAGGTCTAATGTAAATCTATATCTAAAACGATGAATGGTCTGTAGTGATGTAATTCGTTGTTCAGCTCTAATCCTATGTCCGTAACGAACCAAATTAGGCCTGTATATTATATTGTATTGTTCAGTTATGCGAAATTCATTTATTTTTTCCTCATCAAATAACTCGGAATATCTGTATAAAATCCCCAGGCTCAAACTTTGATTACCGCCTATTTTAAAATTTGAAAAATGACCTATGTCAAACTGAAGAGCATTAAATTTTAGTTCTGTTGATTCATACATTGTACTCCTATTAGCTAGAAACCAATTGTGTGAATACAATTTAGATAGATTATAGTTTACTGCTATTCGAGGTTCAATAAATGCAGCAAAATTATCCTGACCTCTTATGAAAGCTGAAAAGAATAATAGACCTATTAATAGTATGTAATTATTAATAAAGGACATGATCATAGTTGGCCGGAAGGGATTCTCTCATTTTTTTAAAATCTCCTTCCGCTCCAAATAGGATTTCAAAGTCTGAATGGTCATCCTGTATTTTACCCCATACCATTAATTCATAATTTAGGGAAGGAATCAAAAGATTTTGGAATGCGTTATTTAAGGTAGTTTCGGTAGGTTCATCAGAGTTTACGGGATACTGTTGTTGAATTTTCCTGATTTTATACTTAGTAAACTTTTCCTTAAGGAACTTGGTGATCTTCAACCATGATTCGTCAGGGACGTCTACTTCGTTAATTAGAATTTCGATATCCTCAAGCTTGCCCGATTCATCAAATTCAATACTATAGTACAATTTATCTTTTTTAAACTTGGCCTCATAACTAATTTTTGTAGTATCTGTTTCCTTATAAAAACGAATCTTTTTAGCCTCATCCAGTTTCTCTTTGATGAATTCATGTGCTGTCTCAGGAAATTGATTTTTTTTAATACGGTGTTCCCGCTCAACCTTTACCTGAGAATTAACCATTGAGAACTGAAATAACACCAATACTAAAACTGGTAAACTCTTACACCTCATCATATCTAAAACAATTTACTTCGTGATCATTTACCATTCCGGTAGCTTGCATATGGGCGTATACCACTGTACTGCCCACGAATTTGAAGCCTCTTTTTTTAAGGTCTTTGCTAATGGCGTCAGATAAAGCCGTATTTGCAGGGCCTTCTTTGTGGTTCTCAATTTTATTTTTTATAGGTTGGCCATCTACAAAGTCCCAAATGTATGAACTGAAACTTCCGAATTCTTGCTGTACCTTCATAAAAGCTTGTGCGTTGCCTATTGTTGCACGAACTTTAAGCTTATTCCGTATAATTCCTTCATTCTGCAATAAAGCTTCAATCTTTTTTTCTGTATACCTTGAAATCTTCATATAGTTAAAACCATCAAAAGCTTTTCGGAAATTATCTCGTTTTTTTAAAATAGTCAACCAACTGAGCCCTGCCTGGAATGTTTCAAGGGTTAAAAATTCAAAAAGCGTTTTGTCGTCCCTTACGGGGACCCCCCATTCGTTATCATGGTAGGCCATATAAAGATCGTTCCCCAGGCACCAACCACAGCGTTGTTTTTCCATTCAGCTAATTCTTGAGTTCTAAATATAGTGGAATATTTTTTAAAGCTGGTGGTCACAAAATAAACCAGGCTGCTCTATGTCTTAAATCTAGTTAGAGTGGCTCGTGTCTGGAAGTGAATTCTTATTCACTTAATTCGCCTGAGGATAATGCATCTTCCAGATCCGCTTTAACGGTCGTGAACTTTCTAAAAAATTTCTTTCCATCCAGTAGTTTTAAAGTAACCTCCGTGCTGCCATCAGAAGTATAAGTGTAGTCGATTATTTCAACTTTTTTACCTAATACAGTCTTCATATCAGCTATACCTCCTCGTTTTATAATAAAATTTTTTCTGGGGAAATGAACGTGCTGATAATCGAATGCAGAAGGGCCTTCAATAGTTAAAACAACCCCTTTTTGGATGTTGAATTGTTGTTTTTGCTGTGCCTGTAATAAGAATACTGAGAGCACAAAGAGGATACAGATTGTAACATTTCTCATGATTCTGTCTCGCTTTAAATTACATGGTAAGATACTAAAATAATATTATATATGCAAGTATTACAATTGTTAAAAAATAGTTAAACTATTATATAATGATAGTAATACTATTATATTTGACAAATATTTAATTTCAAGCTGATGGAAAAGTTACTGCAATCTGTTCGAATTACGATTAATGATAAATTATATGTAAAGGACCCTGAATCTTCCAATCTGGGGAAACGAATAGTTGAAGAAAGTATTCTCATGATTAATGACATTGGTTTTGAGAGTTTCACATTTAAAAAATTAGGTAAAAAGATCGGATCCAATGAAAGTTCCATTTATCGCTATTTTGAAAATAAGCATAAATTATTGCTTTATCTGGCTTCCTGGTATTGGGGTTGGCTTGAATATCGGTTAGTTTTTGCAACTAACAATATCCCTGATCCCAACGCTAAATTGGAAAAAGCCATTGAAATCATGACACAGGCAACAGAAATAGATTTGGCCTTTACCCATATTGATGAAGTATTATTAAATAAAATTGTGATTAATGAATATTCTAAGTCTTATCTCACCAAAGAAGTGGATATGGAAAACAAGGAAGGTTATTTCGTAATTTACAAAAGACTTGTCAATAGACTGAGTCAAATGATAAAAGAAGTAAACACAGATTATCCCTATCCGGCAAGTCTGGCCAGCACACTTATTGAAGGTGCTCTGCATCAGTATTTTTTGATGGATCATTTTTCTTCTTTAACAAGTTGTGATGTCAATGTTACTCCTACAGAATATTTTAAACACATCGCCTTTAACACACTAAATATTAAGAATAATGGCTAAAAACATCCTTAGTGCCTGGCAGCGTTTATTAGGACTATTAAAGCTTGACAAGAGAGATATCATTCAGGTATTTTACTATGCTATATTTGCTGGGGTCGTCAATTTATCCCTTCCATTAGGAATACAAGCCATAATAAACCTGATCCAGGGTGCCCAGGTAAGTACGTCCTGGATAATTCTGGTAATTCTTGTAACATTAGGTGTCGCTTTTGTTGGTGTCCTGCAATTAATGCAGATACGGATTATTGAAAATGTGCAGCAAAAAATATTTACAAGATCTGCATTTGAATTTGCTTACCGGTTCCCAAAAATAAAGATGGACCAACTACTTAATTTCTATCCTCCGGAGTTGGCTAATCGTTTTTTTGATACCTTAAATGTACAGAAAGGACTGTCAAAGATTTTAATTGATTTCCCGGCAGCTTTGTTACAAATTATTCTTGGTTTGTTATTGCTGTCATTCTATCATCCATTTTTTATAATCTATGGAATTCTTTTATTACTACTAATATATGTAGTCTTCAAATTTACCGCACAACGGGGTTTGGAGACCAGTTTAGATGAATCAAAAAATAAATATAAAGTTGCCCATTGGATCCAGGAGGTAGCGCGCTCAATAGTTAGTTTTAAGCTGTCTGGTAAAACAAATTTAGCTATGAATAAGACTGACGTTTTAGTGTCTGACTATCTTGGTGCCAGGGAAAGTCACTTTAAAATATTAGTGATTCAGTTTATTCAGATGATTGGTTTTAAAGTTCTGGTTACCCTTGGCCTATTGCTTATAGGGGGGATTCTTGTCCTTAATCAGGAGATGAATATTGGACAATTTGTTGCTGCCGAAATCATAATATTGTTGGTGATTAACTCCGTTGAGAAACTAATATTAGGATTAGAGACATTTTATGACTTGCTAACTTCAATAGAAAAACTGGGGCAAGTGGTAGATAAGGAATTAGAGCCGCAAGATGGGGAAATGCCTTTTAAGGAAGATGAAGCTTTCACTGTAGAATTAGATGAAGTTAGTTATAATGTTCCTGGGCGCGAAAAGCAGATCATTGATTCGGTCTCGCTTACTATTACCCCCGGCTGCAGAATATTAATACATGGCAATAGCGGTTCTGGTAAGTCTACTCTGCTTCGATTAATTGCCGGAATTGTAGAACCCGATAAAGGAAATATCTATGTAAACAATGCTTCTTTGCAAATGATCAATATAAATTATTATCGTTCGCATATAGGAAAATCTCTCCCTGAGGAATCTCCTTTCGAGGGCAGTATTTTAGAGAACATTACTTTCGGAGATACTTCTATTACAGAAGATGAGGTGTATTGGGTTTTAGAGAAAACCGGCTTAGTGGAATTTGTAAAGAACCAACCTAAAGGACTTAATACAATGCTTTATCCCGAAGGCCAGCAAATACCTTATGTAGTTTCTAAGAAAATTGTTTTGGCACGTAGTATAGTTAAAAAGCCAAAGATGTTGATTTTAAAGGATCCATTAGATCATTTTAATGCTAAAGAAACGAAGGAAATAATGGATTTCTTATCGGATAAGTCAAACCCATGGGCACTACTGGTAGTAAGTCAAAATCCAAGATGGGAACAAAAATGTACCACCATTATTACCATGGAAAATGGTAAAATAAAAAACCAAAGTTAGAAGACATGCTAAACATTTCACATAATAAACTAAATCAGAAAGTAGATCTGAGTGTTTATACCTCTTCACAGAAAGTTTTTCATACAAAGTATTATAAACACTTTAATCGGTTTCTATTGATATTTGCCGGTATTGCGTTGATTATACTTTTTTTACCCTGGACACAGAATGTATCAGGAAATGGTTATTTAACCACCTTAAGTCCAGGTCAAAGACCTCAGACCATACAATCGCCAATTCCCGGTAGAATTGAAAAATGGTATGTGCAGGAAGGGGATTATGTAAAAAAAGGGGATACAATTCTTTTTATTTCCGAGATAAAGAATGAGTATTTTGATCCCAATTTAGTGGAAAGAACCGGGCAGCAAATTAGGGCCAAATCAAGTGCGGTTACATCTTATGAAGGCAAGGTTAAAGCGCTTAATAATCAAATAGCGGCTTTGAGTAGAGAAAGAGAATTAAAATTACTCCAGGCTAAAAACAAACTTATTCAAGCTAACCTTAAAGTAGAAAGTGATAGTATCGACCTGGAAGCGGCCAAGACAAACATTACCATTGCACAAAGACAATACAATCGGGTACTTCAGCTTGAAAATGAGGGATTGAAGGCGGTGACGGATGTAGAAGAAAAGAAGTTAAAATTGCAAGAAACTCAGGCCAAACTTATCTCGCAGGAAAATAAACTTCTCGCCGCGATAAACGAAGTCATCAATGCCGAAGTGGAAATAAATAGAGTAAAGGCAGAATACGCCGATAAAACATCAAAAGCACAGAGTGATATGTTCACCGCACAGTCTAATCAGTTCGATTCTGAGGCTCAGGTAACAAAACTGGAAAACGAGTTTACTAATTACTCTATGCGCAATGATATGTACTTTATAAAGGCTCCTCAAAACGGCTTTATAAATAAAGCGATTAAAGCGGGAGTTGGAGAGACCTTTAAGGAAGGAGAAGAATTAGTTGGTATTATGCCCGCCGATTACGAATTGGCCGTAGAGACTTATATAAAACCTATAGATCTGCCCTTAATGCACCTGGGTGAGGAGGTTAGAGTACAATTTGATGGTTGGCCGGCAATTGTATTTAGCGGGTGGCCAAATGTCTCTTATGGTACATATGGAGGAAAGGTGGTGGCCATTGAAACTTTTATAAGTGATAATGGGAAATATAGAATACTATTAGCACCTGATCCTAACGACCATCAATGGCCAAAGGATCTAAGAGTTGGTTCTGGAGCCTATACTATAGCACTTTTAGAAGACGTGCCGATTTGGTTTGAATTGTGGCGACAGCTCAATGGTTTCCCTCCAAATTACTATCAGCCGAATGGGGACATGTCTAAATCTGAGAAATAGTAATATGAAAAAGCACTGGTTTTTACTTATTCTTTTCGCTTCACTTTCATTAAACGCACAGGTAAACGACACCCTCGTTTTAAGCTTTTATGAGTTTTTAGGGTATGTGAAAAAATATCATCCTATTGCTCGTCAGGCTGAATTACAAATCGGTATTGGGCAAGCAAATCTAATGCGCTCAAGAGGAGGATTTGATCCAAAAATTGAAGTAGATTACGAAAGAAAACAGTTTAAGGGTGTTGAGTATTATGACCGTTTTAATGCTACATTCAAAGTCCCCACTTGGTATGGGATAGAATTAAAAGGTAACTTTCAGCAGGATGAAGGAGAATTTTTAAATCCAGATGAATCATTGCCAGAGGGCGGATTGTTTAGTGCGGGAATCTCTGTTTCTGTGCTTCAAGGAATATGGATCAATGAAAGAATGGCAACCTTAAAACGGGCCAAATATTTTAAAGAACAGACCTTAGCAGATAGAGATTTATTAGTTAATGAGATTCTTTTTAAAGCGTCAGTAGCATATTTTGATTGGTTACAGGCATACAGAAACAAAACGGTTTATGAGAATTTTGTTGATAATGCCAGTTCCAGATTGGAAGGAATTAAGCGTAGTGCAGAAGCAGGTGATATCGCATCAATAGATGTCGTGGAAGCCAAAATTGCATTTCAGGACAGGCAACTTCGTCTCGAACAAGCCATGGTTGAGCTTACCAATAAGACTTTGGAACTTTCGAATTTTTTATGGATGGAGAATAATATTCCAATAGAGTTGCAGCCAAATGTCATTCCAAATATCGGTATAAATAGGGAGGTGGATATCACTCTGGAAATCATGGGAAAACCATTGGATAGTTTTTCATTGGAAAATCACCCCAAGATTAAGTCTTTAGGGTTTAAATTGGCTGGCCTGGAAGTAGATAAGAGATTAAAAGCCAATAAACTACTACCGAGAATTGATATCGAGTATAACTTCCTTACAGAAACCCCGGGAACTCTGAATTCTTATGATTCACAACAATACAAAGGAGGTGTTAACTTCCTATTCCCATTGTTTTTAAGAAAAGAAAGAGGGGATTTAAAATTAGCAAAGTTTAAACTAAACGATACTCAATTTGAATTGGACAATGCTGAAATCGAAATTCAAAATAAAGTTTTGGCAATCTATAATGCTTTGGATTCTTATCAGATACAGAATTCACTTATAGAGGATATTGTTGGTGACTATAATAAACTATTGGCAGCAGAAGAAAGAAAATTCGATTTTGGAGAAAGTTCTTTGTTTTTGATAATTAGTAGGGAAAGTAAACTAATAGATTCTGAACTTAAACAGAATGAAGTGCAGAATAAATACTTAACTGAAAAGGCGAAGCTTTTCAGGAGCCTTGCCATAAATCCGGAAAACTTGTAGCCTCATATTTCAAAAACTCCTTATAAATAGAGCATGCCTTAACTACTCTTAATGTCTTGGTGTTCTAAATAGTATTAATGATGCGATAGGAGAGATGGCCAAAAAAAACCAATTTGAAACAAAATACTGTTTGGTTTTTTGATTTTACACGACTATAGGGAAATGAAAAATACCGAAGATCTAATACTGCAAGAAAAACTAATTGAATCTGCATTGTCCCGTGCATATACCTATGAAGATTATCGAAATCTATTGGATGAATTGACTGCACTCAAAAGGACTACAGGCGTTGAACAGAAAGAGTCTCTGATCAATTATACTCTGTTAAATAACCAGAGGATAAGACGATGGGATAAAACACTAAAATTGTCGGACACTGCAAATAAGAGAGTTAAAAAATGGGAAAAACCAGTTTTATGGCTCGTTTTAACCGAAAGTTGGTGTGGTGACGCTGCCCCTGCAATGCCCGTAATGAATAAGATAGCGGAATCATCAGCAAAAATTAAGTTTAAAGTAGCATTGCGAGATGAAAACCCGGAGCTCATGGATCTTTTTCGAACAAATGGAACCTTGTCTATTCCCAAACTCATAATGATTGATGAACAGCGTATGGAAGTTATTAATTCCTGGGGGCCAAGACCTACTAAGGCAACTAAAATGGTTGAAGTTTATAAAAAAGAAAACGGCGAACTTACACCCGAATTTAAGCAAGATTTGCAGCTTTGGTATAATAAAGATAAAGGGGAAAATATCCTCGACGATCTCTTGGGATTACTTACTTTGAAATAGGTAGGTTATTGTGCCTTTTTGAGTAGCTCTCGATGCTGAACTAAATTTTGCCTCTAAGGCATAGGAAATAGCGTTATCAACAAGGCAGCCATTAGATGTATTAGAACTTTTTGAATTGAAATTAGCATCAATAACATTGCCTGAAGCATCTACTTCAATATTCACTACAACTCTACCACCTTCAATACAGGTATATATTGGTGGTGGAAGTAAATAATTAGAACGATCAACCAGTGAATATGAAATGGAAGTTTTTCTTTTTTCAAGCTTATTTGTGAATTCTTGTTTATTAGCCTCGACTTCCTCTAGTTGTTGTTTTTTTTCTTCTCTTTTTTTTACGAGATCCTTGAGGCTGGCTGCATATCCTGAATCTGAATTCAAAAATTCTTTGAAGTCATCTTCATTCATCGAAGCTTCTTTTTCCTCTAATAGTTCTTCAAGTGTTTTTAGAGGTTCCGGTTCTTCCAAACTAGATTTGGCGGTTTCGTTAAAAGCCATATGACTTTTTATGGGATCTGCTTTGGCCATCTCCTCCTGCCTTTCCAACTCTTCAATTATTTTTTCAAGCTCCTCGTCCGCCAAGCTCAATTCAATTATATACTCTTCCTGTTCCTCAGATCCCAAGTGAATATTAAAAAGTAACAATATCACTATCGATAGAGAGAAGAAAGTAATTATAAGAGAAAGCTGACTTCGATTCAGGTCCATATTTCTATAACCAAATTTTTAATAATATATTTCACTCAACACCTCATTTTAAAGTTGTTAAACATTCATCATTTCTTTAAAATTTGCCGGTGCTATCGCATTATTTACGTTATAGTCCCCTATTTTGGTTCTTCTAAGGGATGATAAGTGGCCCCCGGAATTCAATGCTTTACCAAAATCATGGGCGATAGATCTTATATATGTGCCTTTGCTGCATCGTATCCTGAATCGTAATACGGGCAGATTTATTTCCAAAATCTCAAATTCTAAAACTTCAACAAACCGGGCTTTTATCTCCAATTCCTTGCCTTCTCTTGCATATTCATACATACGCTTTCCATCTTTTTTCAAAGCCGAAAAAACAGGAGGTTTTTGAGCGATCTTACCAAGAAACAAAGCTTTTGTCTTATGAATTAATTCATGAGTGATATGATCTGTTGGATATACATTATCCACTTCGGTCTCCAGGTCGTAAGAAGGGGTTGAGCTGCCTAATGTAATAGTGCCCTCATACTCCTTTGGCATACCTTGAAATTCATGAATCCGCTTCGTAAATTTCCCGGCACATATTAATAAAAGCCCGCTGGCTAGGGGGTCTAAAGTCCCGGCATGACCTACTTTAATTTTTTTTAACTGGAATCTTTTTCTAATTGCCCATTTGACGGCATTAACGGCCTGAAAAGAAGACCAATTTAAAGGCTTGTCAATTAGAATAAGTTGGCCCTCCAAAAAATCTTCCTTGGTTTTCAAGACAATAATTTAAGTAAAAATTTAAAAATTAAGGATTTAACCCAAAAGACCAAAACCTATGGCAATACATCCAACAATAAAACAGTAAATAGCAAAGTAACTCAACTTACTTTTTTTAACGAGCTGAATCATCCAGGTACATGCGACTAAACCTGCTATGAAAGCAGCTATAAAACCTGCTCCCATAGCAATGGCTTGCTCACTTTGATATTGGAGTTCCCCACCAATAATATCTTTGGCCATTTTACCTATTATAAGGGGTACAACCATTAAAAATGAAAATCGGGCAGCTTTAGTCTTATCTACACCCAACAATACAGAAGTGGATATCGTAGCCCCACTCCTGGAAATACCCGGTAGTATTGCAATTGCCTGAGATACACCTATGACAAAAGCATTTAAATAGGTTACTTTTTTCTGAGTTTCTCTGGCCTTATCTGCAAGGTATAGGAGTAGTGCTGTAATAAGAAGCATGTAGCCTACAAATGCTACATTGCCACCAAAAAAACCTTCTAGCTGTTCTTCAAAAATCAGTCCCACAATTGAAGCAGGGATCATAGATATAACAATCTTTAAAGAAAAACGCGTTTCCTCATTCCACTTAAATTGAAATAAACCTCTGATAATCTCCCATACGTCTTGCCTAAAGACCACAATTGTACTTAGGGCGGTGGCAAAATGAAGCACTACAGTAAACAGCAAGCTTTCCTGGGGGATAGAGTTATCGCCTAAAATTGCCTTTCCTAATTCCAGATGACCACTGGATGAAACAGGTAAAAATTCTGTTAATCCCTGGACTATGCCAAGGATAATTGCGTCTATGATTTCCAATTAATCGTTTTTCTTCTTATGTGGATTTAATAAAATGGCATATATCTCGATCCCTAAACCTATCAGGACTAAAGTTGGCGCCAATCGAATTCTTCTGAAGTTATATATATCGGGGTTAAATACATTAGGGTCATCACTTCCTCCTCCGCTCATTAATATAAAACCAAGGGCCATACAGGCAAGCCCTATAAACATAAAGAGGTAGTTTCTTCTCTGGAAGATAAATTCAGGCTTTGGGGCCTGATTTTGTTTATTTTTTTGCTTTTGACTCATGCTGCAAATTTAATAATATAAATCATCTGTTCTGAGATTAAGAAAGCGTTGGGTTGCAAAATAAGTACTTATTAATGAAATAAGTACGCCTAAAACAAAAACACCTACAAAAAGGATACTCAATATCGTGAAGTCCTGTAAAAGATTTAATTCTGGAAAATTCATATCAACATAATAAAGAACAGTTCCCAACGCTATTAGTGCTATTAATGAACCTAGCATGCCTAATTTAATATTTGTCCAAATAAAAGGCCTTCTGATAAACCTTTTTGTGGCACCCACCATTTGCATTGTTTTTATAATAAAGCGTTTAGAATATATGGATAAACGGATGGAACTATTAATTAATAAAACAGCGATTAGTGTAAAAACAGCACTAGCCACTAATATCCAGAAGGAAATCCTTTTAACATTATCTGTAAGCAGCGCAATAAGAGGCTTATCATAACTTACTTCTTCAACATAGTCCTTTTTGGCAAGTTCTGTTGCAATTTCCTCTACTTGTTCTGTAGAAACAAAATCTGCTTTTAAAGCCACATCAATTGAATTTTTAAGAGGATTATAACCCAAAAACTCAAGGAAGTTTTCACCAATTTCCGCACTGTGCACCTCAGCCGCTTCTTCTTTGGAGACATAGACGGCAGATTTGGTATAATCTGACATTACCAGGCTTTTCTGCAACTGATCAACTTCAACTTCCTTGGCATTATCCTTTAAGAAAACAGATATTTTGATTTGTTCTTTAAAATGATCTGCTAATTTTTTGGTGTTTAGCACTAAAAGGCCTAAAACACCTAATAAAAAAAGCACGAGACCAATACTCAACACCACTGAAAAGTAGGAAGAGATCAATTTGCGTTTTTGATAGCGTTCAAAAGATTTGCTCATAGTGGGATATGAATACGTAAAAATAGGAAAGTAAATTGAATAAACTTATTTTTGCGCGGTATCGGTTATAAACAAAAATTATGAGCTATAATTTTAGGGAGATTGAGGCCAAATGGCAAAGATATTGGGCGCACAATAACACATTTAAAGCGATTAATGGCTCGGATAAGGAGAAGTATTATGTTCTGGATATGTTTCCCTACCCATCAGGGGCCGGTCTTCATGTTGGACATCCTTTAGGTTATATTGCCAGTGATATTTATACCCGTTATAAAAGACATAAAGGATTCAATGTTTTACATCCTATGGGCTATGATTCCTTTGGGCTTCCGGCAGAACAATACGCTATACAAACCGGACAACACCCATCTATTACCACCGAGACCAATATAGCCAGATACAGAGAACAACTGGATAAACTAGGGTTTTCCTTTGACTGGAGCAGGGAAGTTCGCACTTCTGACCCAAAATATTACAAATGGACACAATGGATATTTATTCAACTTTTCAATTCCTGGTACAATAAAAGCAAGGATAAAGCTGAAGAAATAGAACAACTTATAGAAATTTTCAAAAAAGAGGGAAATGCCAATATCAATGCATCCTGTGATGAAGATACCCCATTCTTTACTGCCGCGGAATGGAATGAGCTGAATTCAAAGAAACAGGAAGAAATATTATTAAAGTACAGATTGACCTATTTAGCAGATACAGAGGTTAATTGGTGTCCTGCGCTTGGAACTGTACTTGCAAATGATGAGATTGTTAATGGCGTATCTGAACGCGGAGGACATCCTGTGGTACGCAAAAAAATGACCCAATGGAGCATGCGTATTACAGCTTATGCACAACGCCTCCTCGATGATTTACAAAAAGTAGATTGGCCTCAGTCTTTAAAAGACGCACAGGCAAATTGGATTGGCAGGTCTGTAGGTGCTTCAGTTACTTTTAACACAATACCTTCAGGGGATAGCAATATCTCTCACCCTATTGAGGTGTTCACTACCCGGCCTGATACAATTTTCGGAGTTAGTTTTATGACTCTTGCTCCAGAGCATGAATTGGTATCAAAAATAACCACAGAAGAACAAAAAGTGGAAGTCGAGACTTACGTTCAAAGCACTTCCAAACGATCAGAACGAGATAGGTTAGCAGATGTAAAAACTATTACCGGTGTTTTCACAGGCGCATTTGTTGAACATCCTTTTACCAGGGAACCAATACCCATTTGGATTGGGGATTATGTTTTAGCCGGTTATGGTACCGGAGCTGTAATGTCTGTCCCAAGTGGGGACCAACGCGATTATGATTTCGCAAAGCATTTTAAGATCCATATTCCTAATATTTTTGAAGGAATAGATATATCCCAAGAGGCATTTGCAGATAAAGAATTGACTATAATTGCCAATTCTGAGTTTTTAAATGGTTTAAATTATAAACAGGCCACTAAAAAAGTAATCTCTGAATTGGAAAACATTGGTCTGGGGAAAGGAAAGGTTAACTACCGACTTAGAGATGCGGTTTTTAGTCGCCAGCGCTATTGGGGTGAACCTTTTCCGGTATATTATGTAGATGGAATGCCTAAAATGATCGATGAAGACTGCCTTCCTTTGATGCTGCCTGAGGTAGAAAAGTATTTGCCTACAGAAACAGGAGAACCACCATTGGGGAATGCGACAGAGTGGGCATGGGATAAACAGAAATCTAAGGTGGTAAACAATAGTTTAATTGACAATGTGAACGTTTTCCCTTTAGAGCTTAATACAATGCCTGGATGGGCAGGTAGTTCGCAATATTTTAACCGGTATATGGATCCTGAAAACAATAAGGAAATCTTCTCTCAAGATGCTATTAACTACTGGCAGCAGGTAGATCTTTATATCGGAGGTGTTGAACACGCCACCGGACATTTATTATACTCCCGTTTTTGGCAGAAATTTATGTTCGACAAGGAAATGGTTCCTCATCAGGAATATGCCAAAAAATTAATTAACCAGGGAATGATTCTGGGCACAAGTGCCTTTGTGTATAGAGAAGAAGGAACGAATAAATTGATATCCAAAGGATTAATAAATGATATAAATGTAAGTCCATTACATGCCGATGTCTCTTTGGTTAACTCTTCGGATGAATTGGATATTGAAGCCTTTAAAAAATGGAGGCCAGAGTTTAAAGATGCTGACTTCATTTTAGAAAATGGTAAATACATTGTTGGGCGTGAGGTTGAAAAAATGTCCAAATCTAAATACAATGTGGTCAACCCGGATGAAATATGTGAGGAATATGGGGCAGATGCCTTACGGATGTATGAAATGTTTCTGGGGCCACTGGAACAGGCGAAACCATGGAATACAGCCGGTATCTCAGGAGTATATGCTTTTCTAAAAAAACTATGGCGGCTTTATCATACCGGGCCTGAAGGTGGATTTCAGGTTACAGAGCAGCCACCATCCAAAGAATCACTAAAATCACTTCATAAAACCATCAAAAAAGTGGAAGAGGATATTGAACATTTCTCATTCAATACTTCAGTAGCAACGTTTATGATTTGTGTAAATGAGCTTTCCACCCAAAAGTGTACCAGCAGGGAGATACTGGAACCACTTGCAATTTTGCTCTCCCCCTATGCGCCCCATATTTCTGAAGAACTTTGGGAAAAGTTGGGGCATTCAGCATCTGTTTCAACGGAGCCATTTCCGAATTTTGAGGCAGACTACCTCATTGAAAATAGCAAGGACTATCCAATTTCCTTTAATGGGAAAATGCGTTTCACCATCGAACTTCCTTTGGATATGGGAAAAGAAGAAATAGAGTCCGCCGTTATGTCCCACGAAAAAACTAAGGCACAACTTCAGGGTCGAATCCCAAAGAAGGTGATTGTGGTACCGGGCAAAATAGTGAATATCGTAGGCTAATCCTTATCCAACAAGATTTGTGTTAAAAGGGCCTTATTCCTGATCCATGATTGGTTCATGGAAACTAGGATTTTTGAGCAATTAATATAATCTGTTATAAGCGAAATAATTGAATATTATTATATTTAACACATTATGCCCCCTAAAATTTGCATAATAACACATAAAAATAGCAATTAATAGAAAACATACCCTATATATTTATGGGGTATAGTTTCAAAAAAGTATTATTATAGAGTTATTACCCCACATTTTGTCGATTTTATTTCATTATCAGTATTTATTGTTACATTTTTGACATGAACTTAAAAATATAATACTATGATTATAGGTGTACCAAAAGAAATCAAGAACAACGAAAGCAGGGTGGGAATGACACCCGCTGGAGTATTTGAGCTTGTTAAGTATAATCACACTGTTTACATTCAGTCCGGTGCAGGTGAAGGAAGCGGGTTTTTTGATGAGGATTATAAAAAAGCGGGTGCACTGATATTAGATACCATTGGGCAGGTTTATGCACTGTCGGAGATGATTGTCAAAGTAAAGGAACCTATAGAAAAGGAATATAACTTTATACAAAAGGGGCAGGTTATTTTCACCTATTTTCATTTTGCATCCAGTGAAACTTTGACAAAGGCAATGATAGAACGAAAGGCTGTTTGCATAGCCTATGAAACTGTTGAGGACGAAGATAGAACCCTTCCTTTGTTGACCCCGATGTCTGAAGTAGCAGGTAGGATGGCTATACAACAAGGAGCGAAATATCTGGAGAAGCCAGTTAAGGGTAGGGGAGTTTTGTTGGGTGGTGTTCCGGGGGTTGCACCCGGCAGAGTTCTGGTTCTTGGTGCTGGTGTAGTTGGAACTCAGGCTGCAAAAATGGCAGCCGGTCTTGGTGCCCATGTTACCATATTAGATGTTAATATGAAGAGACTTCGTTATATAAATGATGTAATGCCCAGCCATGTGGTAACTGAGTTTTCTAATGAATTTAATATAAGAAAGCATATAAAAACTCATGATCTCATTATTGGGGGGGTACTATTAAAAGGCTCAAAGGCCCCTAAACTCATCACCAGGGATATGCTTAAAGATATGCGCAAAGGAACAGTAATTGTTGATGTAGCTGTGGATCAGGGTGGGTGTGTCGAGACTACGAGACCAACCACACATGAAGACCCTATTTATATAATTAATGATGTAGTACATTATTCTGTAGCTAATATGCCCGGGGCTGTACCTTATACTTCTACTATGGCACTTACAAATGTAACATTGCCATATGTCCTCAAACTTGCAAATTTAGGCTGGGAAATGGCCTGTGAAGTAGATTCTTCATTGCATAAAGGGCTCAATATTGTACACGGAGAAGTAGTTTACAAGGAGATTTTAGAAGCATTTAATTGGAATGAGATAACAGTGTAAATGTACATTTTGTCAGTATAAAAACCCCGGCTCTATATTGGCCGGGTTTTTGTTATTTAATTACTACTTTTAAATTAGCAAAAAACGAAATTATGACAATTTATTATGTATTACTCGGTGCAATTGCCCTGGTAAGCTGGTTAGTTAGTAGAAAACTTAAAAGCAAGTTTAATTATTATTCCAAAGTACATTTGCGTAATGGCATGAGTGGTGCAGAGATTGCTGAACAAATGTTGAGTGATCATGGCATTAGAGATGTTAAAGTAGTCTCCACAGCTGGTATGCTTACAGATCATTACAACCCGAAAACCAAAACAGTAAATCTAAGTGAAGGGGTTTATAACCAGCGCAATGCGGCTGCAGCTGCTGTTGCTGCTCATGAATGTGGCCATGCAGTTCAGCATGCACAGGCCTACGAATGGCTTTCAATTCGTTCTAAATTAGTTCCTGTAGTGAGCGTTACATCGGGTATGTCTACATGGGTAGTCTTCGGAGGGCTTATATTGGCTGCTTCAACAGAGGGGCAGGGAGGCCAATTCGGGTTTTATATTGCCGTAGCGGGGTTAATCATGATGGGTTTTGCCACACTATTCAGTTTTATTACCCTTCCTGTGGAATATGATGCAAGTAACAGGGCGTTGGCCTGGTTAAAAAGGAAGAACATTGTTTCACAAGAAGAATATAAGGGATCTGAGGATTCCTTGAAATGGGCGGCAAGAACTTATGTAGTTGCTGCAATTGGCTCTCTGGCCTCTTTGGTTTATTGGGGGTTTCAGGTATTCGGTGGAAGAGATTAGTTCTATTAAAGGAATATTTTTGAACTATTAAATAGTAATTTGACGGTCTATTTGTTGATCTAGAGATATGAAGGTCTCTGTCCTGGAAACACCTTCAATCTGCTGAATTTTTTTGTTTAACAAATGCATAAGATGTTCATTGTCTTTGCATAGAACTTTGATAAGGATAGACCAATTTCCAGTAGTATAATGGCATTCCAGGACTTCCGGTATTTTTTCCAATTGTTTCACAGCTATCGGATTACTCATGGCCTTATCAAGAAAAATACCAATATACGCCATGGTTGTATAACCCAAAACTTTTGGATTCACAATGAATTTAGATCCGGCAATAAGGCCGGACTTTTCCAGTTTTCGAAGTCTTTGATGAATAGCAGCTCCTGAGATTCCAATATTTCTGGCAATTTCTAATATTGGCTTTCTTGCATCCTGCATAAGGAATCTTAGGATTTTTTTATCAATCCCATCAATTTTTATATTTTCATTACCGGGTTTCATGAACAGGCTTTCATTTAATACCTAAAGATACCAAAATTAGTTACAAATATTAACCTGCTACAGAATCAGGATTATAACCTAAATAAGGATTGTTATACTCCTTAAACTCTACTCCGTAATTGACTAACTCTTTTAAGATTGGTTCATATATTTCCTTTAATATCGGTATCTGGACACCTGGGGTGGAGATTTTTTTATTAAGTATTTGTAAGGTGGCAATAGCCACAGGTAAGCCAACAGTTTTGGCCATTGCTGTATGGGTATGATTTTCGCCAATCACCACCATATTGGCATCCAGTTGTTGTTTTTTTCCATTCAGTTCATATCCGAATTTATGGTACATGACGATCATATCTTTATCGTCATGCGCCATGGTCCAACTGTCTTCCAATATTTTTTGCAACATCTGGGCCGGGGAAGCATTTTTTATATTAATAATTTTTGTTGAATCGAACAGGTTTAACTCCAGCAGTTTTTCCCACATAATATCATCCTGATCAATTTTGAGATAGTGTCTGAGTTTAAGTTCAACGGAATCTGTGGGTGAATAGGGAAGAAAAAGATTAGTAAATTCCCTGTAGGACATGCCTTCGGAATTTTCTACGGTATAACTATCATCTGTCATACCCAGCTGAACAAACATATTCCAGGCTTTTGAGAATCCAACGCGTCTCATGGTACCTCTGTAAAGAGTTAGTGCATTCTTCAGGCCATATGCTTCCCTGTATTTTAAAGAATCTCTGTTTGCATATGCTTCAAAAGTTCCATAACCTTCAATATTCATAAATTCAGTTCGTCTGAATAATTTATGATAAGGAATATATTTATAGGAACCTTCCTGTATAAATTTAGCAGTTCCACCTTGTCCGGCAAGTACAACATTTCTGGGGTTCCATGTAAATTTGTAATTCCATAGATTAGTATCACTTTCAGGAGCTACCAGACCGCCAGTAAATGATTCAAATAATAGCATTTTACCTCCCTTATCCCTTATTCTATTAATTATTTGCATGGCGCTCATATGGTCTATACCAGGGTCTAAGCCTATTTCGTTCATAAAAACCAAGCCATTTTTTTTAGCAGTAGCATCTAATGCTTTAATTTCTTCACTTATATAGGAGGCAGTAACCATATGTTTTTTAAAACGAATGCAATCTTCAGCTACTTTTATATGAAACCGTGCCGGGAGCATGGAAATAACAATGTCCGAGTTTTTTATGGCCATCTCCCTTTCATCTTCTTTAAATATATCCAACTTTATTACTTTACAAGAAGGATGGTTTTTTATTTCATCAGAAATTATCCTGGGATTCAGATCCCCAATAGTTAAATGCAGGTTTTCTGAATCTGCTTTTTTCAAAAAGTAATCCAACAAATACGAGGTAGATTTTCCGGCCCCTATGACTAATATTTTTCGTGACATTAAATTTATTTTCTAATAGAAGTATTGCAGAGACTAAGGTATCAAATTGTTACATTTGTCAAAAATATGGCCATTTAAGTTATGAACAAAACAATTTTCTGTACAGGGGTTTTCTTTGGAGTATTGGCAGTAGTTTTAGGTGCTTTTGGAGCTCATGGACTGGAGAATCTCTTATCTTCAGATGCGATAGCTTCTTTTAAGACCGGAGTAACTTATCAAATGTATCATGCCCTTTTATTACTTATTCTTGGAAGTGTGAAAAGTATTCCCGAAGAGGAGAAGAAACTGGTTTATTATTTCATTGTTTCAGGGATTGTATTTTTCTCCTTTTCCATTTATTTGTTGGCTACAAATAGCCTGACTGGCTTTGATTTTCGAACCATTGGCTTTATTACCCCAATTGGGGGGCTTCTTTTGATTTTGGGGTGGTTGCAATTAGGTTATCGCGCTTATAGAAAATTCTAATAATTAAAGAGAATTACTTTAATTAAGGTGTCACAATTAGACAAGATTTTACCAACTGGAATACAATATAAATGGCAATAAAGGACATTTCAATGAAATCAATTTCATTAAAAGAGTACGGTTTTGAAATCAACCGGATATTTTACCAATTAGATCCTGATAAACTTCATCAGATGACCCTTGAACGCGGGATGGGCAAGGAGGTATCAAACGGAGCCTTGGCAGTTAACACCGGAGAGTTTACTGGACGTTCTCCAATGGATCGTTTTATTGTTAGAGACGATATAACCGCGGATAAAGTCTGGTGGGGAGATATAAATATTCCCTTTTCTCCTGAGAAATTTAATTCGCTTTATAATAAGGTGATTAATTACTTAAAGGGCAAGGACGTATTTGTAAGGGACTGTTATGCCTGTGCAGATATTAATTACCAATTAAATTTAAGGGTTATTAATGAATACCCCTGGTCCAATTTATTTGTGCACAATATGTTTCTTAGGCCTCAGGAAGAGGAATTAGTGAATTTTGAGCCGGAATGGACTGTGATAAATGCTCCCGGGTTTATGGCAGATACTTTGGCAGACGGAACTAGACAGCACAATTTTGCTATTCTAAATTTTACACGAAAAGTTGCTTTGATAGGGGGTACCGGCTACACTGGAGAGATTAAGAAAGGAATTTTCTCGGCTTTAAACTTTATTTTGCCTTTATATAAGAATACTTTGCCTATGCATTGTTCGGCCAATGTTGGGGAAAAAGGAGATACAGCCTTATTTTTTGGACTTTCAGGTACCGGTAAGACAACTTTGTCTACAGATCCCTATAGAAAATTGATTGGGGATGACGAACACGGATGGACTGAAGAAAACACAGTTTTTAATTTTGAAGGTGGTTGTTATGCCAAGGTGATCAATCTTAGTGCCGAAAAGGAACCTGAGATTTATGCTGCTATCAAAAAAGGGGCAATTTTGGAAAACGTTAGTATAGATTCAAGAGGGATCGTCGATTATGAAGACACATCAATAACTCAAAATACACGGGTCAGTTATCCTATTGATCATATTTCCAATATAAAAATTCCTTCAATTGGAGAAAACCCTAAAAATATTTTTTTCCTTACGGCGGATGCCTTTGGAGTATTACCCCCTATATCAAAGTTAACTCCCAGCCAGGCCGCATATCATTTTATGTCGGGATACACGGCCAAGGTGGCAGGCACTGAGACAGGGGTAGTAGAGCCTATACCTTCATTTTCTGCCTGTTTCGGTGCGCCGTTTATGCCTTTGCATCCGGCAGAATATGCAGAAGTATTAAGTAGGAAAATGAAAGAATCTCAGGTTAGTGTTTGGTTGGTTAATACGGGATGGACCGGTGGGCCATACGGGGTTGGAACGCGAATGAAATTAAAATATACAAGAGCTATGATTCGGGCTGCACTTAATGGTGAATTAGGATTGTATACCTATGACACCTACCATATTCATTCTGTGTTTGGTGTAGCACAACCACGAACCTGCCCGGGTGTCCCTACTGATGTTTTAAGCCCGAGAGCAACCTGGAATAATGATAAAGCGTATTATGATACTGCATTTAAACTTTCCAATGCTTTTCGTGAGAATTTTAAAAAGTTCGAGTCTTATGCCAGTGAAGAAATCAGGCGAGGAGGACCCCAGCGTTATAACTATTAATTAAAAAGGTCTCAGTAAATGAGACCTTTTTATTGAGTTTTTATTTTTTGTTGACACTGGTAATATACTTTTGCAAAGCCATTGTCATGGAAGGAGTCTCCGGTGTCGGCGCTTTTATATCTATTCGCAGGCCTGCATCAGTTGCCGCGACGACAGTTGAATTTCCAAAGACCGCAATTTTTGTATCTTTTTGCTCAAAGTCAGGAAAATTTTTAAGTAATGATTCTATCCCCGACGGGCTAAAAAATACCAGAACGTCGTAATAGACATTTCTTAAATCAGAGAGATCGCTAATAACCGTTTTATAGAAAATACCCCG
Source organism: Eudoraea sp. (assembly GCF_049669105.1). Lineage (NCBI taxonomy): Bacteria > Pseudomonadati > Bacteroidota > Flavobacteriia > Flavobacteriales > Flavobacteriaceae > Eudoraea > Eudoraea sp. Next base: position 33,717 of record NZ_JBATKE010000023.1, on the reverse strand, counting down.
ATTCCAATTAATTCCCAGTTCATTTAATGTTTCCGGAATGCCGGGTTTTAATGCATCTGACGAAGGCAGTAAAAAGGATTCCTCCTTGTATTTTTTAAATAAGTGAAGTAATTCACTAAAATTTCTTTTGCCTACATAAATTTTTCGTTTCCTGTAAACAACATATTTCTGAAGATAAAAAGCTACTGCCTCAGATTGGCAGAAATATTTCATGGTATCCGGAACCTTAAAACGCATTTCTTCAGCTATTCTAAAGAAATGATCAACAGAATTTCTGCTGGTAAGGATTATAGCGGAATAATCTTTAAGATCAATCTTTTGTTGTCGTACACTTTTGGCGTCAACTCCTTCAACATGTATGAAAGGCCTAAAGTCTACCTTTACTTTTTCCTTTTCAATTAGCCTTAGGTAAGGAGAATTTTCCATTTTAGGTTCTGGCTGGGACACCAAAATCGTTTTTATCTTCATGTACCTTAGTCTTTTAGATAATTCACAATGATTACAAAGGGTGCAATTTCGAGAGCGCAAAGGTACAAAATAAAATAGAAAAAGTAGCTTGAGATTAATTTTTGATAGTTTTTTATAATTGTTATCCAGCCAATAACATTTACCACTACTATCAGAAAAATACTGGCAAACACTACTATTTTCGAATCTGTAAGTACATAAGCAATGATAATATTGGATGCTAACATGATGATACTGCTGTAGTTAAGGTAGGACAACTTTTTAAAAATGAATTCATATATTATATTATTATTATTAAAGACAAAGCCACCTCCCATTTGTAGCAATATTTTGCCAAATAAAAACAAGAATAAAAATCCCAGAATAATTGAAAAAACCACAGGATACAGATCGCTTTCTGAATTGGACAAAATATTTGAGGCCAAATAGATGAAAAGTGAAAAATTTAGAAGTTGGAATAATGTAAAAAAGATATTGAACCAATTTAATAGTTTATCCTTTTTATTGTACATAAAAATATACTTGTTATTAAAAGGGAGTATAATAAAATTTAAAAACCTCTGGTAAAATAAATTCTTAGCAATAACCATAAAAAGTATACTGGAAAAGATAATAGCTGTTATCCAATCTATATTATTGATTACTCTTTGAACAGGTTCCATTATGGCAATTTAACGTTTTCCCCATTTATACCCCAATAAAGTCCGTTTTCAGAAATACTTATCTTAAAATAGTATGCATCGTTTATTTTTGGTTCGGGCATTAAAAGTTTAAAGCTCGTTGTATCTTTAGATTTAAGTACGCTCATCTCTTTCTGCAATGGGCTGGCTTGAATTTCTTGAACCTCTCTGAAATTTTTGTATTTGTTAAGAAAAACCACCCCAAATTCCAGTTTTGATATTTCTATATCGGTCGTGTATGGATTGTATATTTTAAAGTATATGTTCTTGTCTTCCAATAATTCGACAGGGGTATCAATAATAGTTCTCAACTTTCTAAAAGATTCAAAATTCTCAATATAGACACCAAAATGAGGCTCTCCTTTTGAATCGTAATAAGAGATGTCACCTTTATCCATGAATTTGGATACATATAGTATTTTTTGCCCCTGTACCAGATCTTCAGACTGGTCAATCGTAAATTGGTTTTGCCTGTACCAGATATTGTTTAGTGAATAAGAAGTATTGCCAGAATAGAAAGTATACATAGGTGCTTCGGTATAGGAATTTTCAAAAACTACCGGCATTGTCCCGACTTTTGAGCTTATTTCATTTACCCAATCTTTATTTCCATGGGTTTCATAAACAATGGGGAAAAGAGGAGCATAAATCAGACCTATTCTGAGGAACATTAAAATTATGATATTAGCTATTCCAAGATTAAAGATCCATTTTCTGGTTATTCTATCCTGGAGTATTTGATTGTATACCACTACAATCATTGGAATACAAATAACAATTAACCATTGCGTTTGTACGCGTCTGTTAAAACTGGAAATAAAAAAGAATGCAATTACTCCATAAATTAAATACAAAAGGGCTTTATTAAATTTATCTGATTTTTTTGTTTTCAATAAGGCTCTGTATATCCATGGAAATGTTAAGCCGAAAAGTACTATCAGGTTTACAAAAAACCCCAGTGTAAAATCGCCAAATTCATAGGCCCTGTTTGGCCTTTCAAACAAATGATACTTTATTGAAACAAAGTCATTGTCAATTAACCATATAAAATGGGGGGTATAACATATTAATGCAATAAGAACAGAAAGCCAGGCATATCTGTTAAAGATAAGCCGCAGATTAGACATCAACACAAACAGAATAACCAGAACAGCATGATATTTACTGTACATTAAGGCAGCCATAACAAATCCCAAAAGGATAGATATACCGATGGAAGGGGCTTTTAAAAACTTCTTATAAATCAATAAAAATAAGGCAGTAAAAAAAAGTAATGGGGTATCGGGTAGTGTTAGGAATCCATAGGCATGAATAAGGGTCATAGAGAAAATCAAGATAAAATAATGGAGTACATATTTATTCTTTCTAGGATTATCAATTAAAAACCAAAGGACTATATAAGTGCCAGCAGAAAGAACACTGCTTATAAATCGTACTCCTAGTTCTCCATCAAAAAACAGGCTGCTTATCTTGACAAGCAAAGCAACCATTGGCGGATGATCAAAGTAGCCCCAAGCCATATGCTGCGCATAATACCAATAGTAAGCTTCATCAAAAATTAGCTCAGTAAAATAACCTTGTAATAGGTTTAAGAAAAAAATTGATGCTAATAAATAAATGAAAATTCTGGGTAGTTTAAGTTTCATTCCGGTTGCAGATTCGCTTTAAAATTACAAATTATTGGACTAATCAATTCCTTTAAAGAAACGATAAAATTACTTTGGTATTTTCTGCTTGACTTTTTAAAGTAGTATTTTTGTTAAAATTGCCAAAAGCCAAATGACAGATAGCTTAGTAATTATTCCAACTTTTAATGAAATTGAAAATATTGAAGCTATAATAGATGCTGTTTTTCAACTTAAAAAAGAATTTGATGTCCTGATTGTGGATGATAATTCTCCGGATGGTACTGCTAATAAGGTCATTGAATTACAAAATAAATATCCCAAACAGTTGTTTCTCGAAGTAAGAAAAGAGAAATCTGGTTTGGGTACTGCTTATATTCATGGTTTTAAATGGGCATTGGCAAGAAAATATGACTACATTTTTGAAATGGATGCCGATTTTTCACACAAACCTTCAGACCTGCAAAGGTTATACAGGGCTTGTTTGAATGGTGCAGATGTGGCAATTGGATCGCGTTATAAAAAAGGGGTAAATGTAGTTAATTGGCCACTTTATAGGGTTTTATTATCCTATGGAGCTTCTTTTTATGTAAAATTAATTACCGGAATGCGAATTCATGATCCCACTGCCGGCTTTGTCTGCTATCACAGGAGTGTTTTGGAGGCGATAAACCTGGATACCATAAAATTTGTTGGATATGCTTTTCAGATAGAAATGAAATTTAGGGCATACCTTAAAAAATTTAAAATTGAGGAAATATCCATCATTTTTACAGATCGGGAGCAAGGTAAATCTAAAATGAATTCGTCAATTATCTGGGAAGCCATATTTGGTGTTATTACTATGAAATTTAGAAGTTTATTTACTAAAGATTAAGTTATGGATAAAACACTCATTAAAAATGCTGTTATCATAAATGAAGGGGTAAGATTTGAGTCGGATATTTTAATTCAAGATGAGATAATCAAAAAAATTGGCAGTAACCTTTCTACGAACGGGGCTAAAATTCTTGACGCAGCCGGAAATTTTGTTTTACCGGGAATAATAGATGATCAGGTACATTTTAGAGAGCCCGGACTTACCCATAAGGGGGATATAGCTTCAGAAAGCAGGGCGGCCATTGCAGGTGGAATAACTTCGTACATGGAACAACCAAATACGAATCCGCAGACTACCACGATTGAAAAATTGGAGCAAAAATTTGAATTAGCTTCCAGGACGTCATACGCTAATTATTCCTTTTTATTTGGCGGTACTAATGACAACCTGGAGGAAATAAAAAAACTAGATAAGTATGCCTGTTCGGGTATAAAACTATTTCTGGGTTCTTCAACTGGAAATATGCTAGTGGATAATGAAGAGGTCCTCGAGCGAATATTTAATAATACAGAACTGGTTATTTCGGTGCATTGTGAAGATGAAAAAACCGTCAGAGAAAACACCCAGAAATACAGAGCCATGTATGGAGATGATATTCCTGTAGAATTTCACCCTTTAATACGAAGTGAAGAGGCCTGTTACCTTTCTTCATCCCGGGCGATTGCCCTTGCAGAGAAAACGGGAGCAAGATTACACGTTTTTCATGTGTCGACAGGCAAAGAGACCCATCTTTTTAGAAATGACATTCCATTAGAACAAAAAAAGATTACTGCAGAAGTATGTATTCATCACCTTTGGTTTTCAGATCAGGATTATTCGGAAAAGGGAATGTTAATTAAATGGAATCCTGCAATTAAAACCTCTGCAGACAGGGATCAATTATGGCAAGCACTGCTGGATGATAGAATTGATGTTGTGGCAACAGATCATGCTCCGCATACCTTAGAAGAAAAGAATAATAATTATATGAAGGCACCCTCTGGTGGCCCTCTGGTTCAGCATGCATTAACTGCTATGTTGGAAAAATCTTTGGAAGGAAAAATTGCTGTAGAGAAAGTTGTTGAAAAAATGTGTCATAATCCTGCTAAATTGTTTCAAATTAAAAAACGTGGTTATATAAGGGAGGGTTATTATGCAGATTTAGTAATAGTAGATATGAACTCACCATGGACAGTCGATAAAAACAATATTGCCTATAAATGCGCATGGTCACCCTTTGATGGTAATAGGTTTAGAGCAAAAATCACCCACACTTTTGTAAATGGACATTTGGCCTATGATAAAGGACAATTTTCTGGTTTCAGGAATGCTAAAAGGCTTACTTTTGATAGATAATGATGCGGAAGATATTCTTTTTAATAACATTTATCATTCTTTTCTCATGTGGAGAAGAGGTCATTGATAAGCCCGTGAATCTTATTTCCAAAGAGAAAATGATTGATATCCTTTACGATTTGGCTATTATAGATGCCGCCAAATCTACAGGGCCTCAGGTAATGGAAAATAAGAATTTTGTCCCCATGGAATTTATTTACAATAAATATGAAATTGATAGTATGCAATTTGTATCTAGCGATTTATATTACGCATCCATACCTCTGGAATATGAAGATATTTATAAGAAAATAGAAGACAGGATTGTAAAAGAAAAGGAGCGATTTCAAAAACTGGGAGAGAAAAAAAAAGACAGTTTAATTCAGGAGAAGGAGGAAGAGTGAGCCTCCATATATTTTTGACATGAATAGGAAACACATGATTGTATTTGTTCATATTCGATGTTAAGTGCTTCCTGTACTTTTAAATTATCATAAACTTGAGGATAGCGCAAAGATGTGAGCCCTTGTTTAGTTAACTTCCTTTTTTTGGATATAAATAAACTTATAAACCAGTCCATTCTCCGGAAAACTTCCAATTGCCAAAATTTCAACCCTATCTTGGGGGATGGCCTGTTAAACCCGTGCGAGATGGTCTCTAAAATACTTTTAAAAGACAAATTTTCTGCTACAGCAATAAAGCGCTCATTTTTAATGGGAGAATCCATTAGTTGTACCATTATTTTTACAACATCACCCACTGATATAAATCCTGTACCACCCGGAAAGTAAAACCGCATACCCTTTGCAGCCGTTTTAAAAAGTAACCCACTACCACTTTCCCAATATCCTGGACCCAGGATAACGCCAGGGTTGACGATTACCATAGAGAGACCTTCCTGAGCCCCCCGCCAGACTTCCATTTCGGCAAAGTGTTTTGAAATTGCATATACATTTGCGTAGGTGTCATTCCATTCATTTTCTTCATTGACCATTTCACCTGTTGTAGATTTGCCTATTGTTCCAGTAGAACTGACATAACACAATTTTTTGATATTTTTATCAATACATAGATTTACAATATTCTCCGTACCCTTTTTATTTATTTTTTGTAAAGAATTAAAATCACCAGGATCAAACGAAATAAATGCGGCACAATGATAAACCAGAGTAACTTCCTTAAATGCCAATTCGAGAGCAGGGATATCGTTAATATCAGCTTCTATCCATTGAATCTTATTAAATAAAACCTCCGAATTTTCATGATAATATGAGAATACCTCCTTTACCTTTTGAATATTGCTATTTTTTCGATGAATAGCCTTAACAGATGCCCCCTTATTGAGCAAATACAATATAAGATGGGATCCAACAAGCCCGGTTCCTCCTGTGACTAAAATCATGGGCCTAATTTACTCATTTCGGTTGGATAAATTTGATCAATGAGGAAAGCTGCTGGCTATTTCTATTATATTTGCAGCAACTATTTTAATAGATTACAAAATGACTTCAAACTTTGTTTCGGAACTAAAATGGCGGGGAATGGTACATGATGCTATGCCGGGAACCGAAGAGCATCTGCTTACTGGGATGCAATCTGCTTATGTTGGGATAGATCCAACCGCAAATTCACTTCATATTGGTCATTTGGTAAGTGTAATGATGTTAAGGCATTTTCAGCTCGCTGGCCATAAACCTTATGCTTTAATTGGTGGAGCTACAGGTATGATAGGTGATCCTTCCGGTAAATCAACTGAACGAAACTTATTGGATGAAACTACCTTGCGATTAAACCAGGAAGCAATAAAGGAGCAATTGTCCCGCTTTCTTGATTTTGATAGCCTGGCAGAAAATTCTGCGGTGCTCGTGAACAACTATGATTGGATGAAAGATTTTACTTTCCTGGATTTTATTCGTGATGTTGGCAAACACATTACCGTAAACTATATGATGGCCAAAGAATCTGTCAGGAAAAGGCTATCGCCAGATGAAAAAGAAGGTATGTCTTTTACTGAGTTTACATATCAGTTAGTTCAGGGGTATGATTTTTTATATCTGTTTCAAAATTATAATTGTACACTTCAAATGGGTGGGAGTGACCAATGGGGAAATATTACGACCGGAACAGAGCTTATTCGCAGAATTGGGGGGGGTAAAGGATACGCACTCACCTGCCCTCTTATTACTAAGGCCGATGGAACCAAATTTGGAAAAACAGAGGGGGGTAATATCTGGTTGGATGCGCATAGAACCTCGCCTTATAAATTCTATCAGTATTGGCTGAATACATCAGATGAAGATGCAGAAAAATACATTAAAATCTTTACTTTTTTACCTAAAGATGAAATTGAAGATTTGATTGCCGACCAGTCTCACGCACCTCATTTACGAATACTACAAAAACGCCTGGCACAAGAAATTACCATTATGGTTCATTCCAAAGAAGAATTTGAAAATGCCGTGATTGCCAGTTCTATTCTTTTTGGAAAATCAACTTCTACAGATTTAAAGGGCTTAGACGAGAATACCTTTTTAGATGTTTTTGACGGAGTCCCACAAGCAGAGATTTCCAAATCTGAAATGGATAACGGATTGGATATGATTGCAGCATTGTCTGCCAAAACAGGTTTTTTGGGTTCGAATGGCGAAGCACGGAGGGAACTAAAACAAAATGCCATTTCCGTTAATAAAGAAAAAGTAAAAGAAGATTATTTGATAACGGAAACAGATTTGATAAACAACAAATATGTCTTACTTCAGCGAGGTAAAAAGAATTATTTTATCCTGGTTGTAAAATCATAAATAGGGGATATAAATGATGGAAATTGATTTTTTTGACTTGAGTGCCGTACTGCTTTTAACTTTTGTTCTCTTTCTGATCATATTTATTCGCTTTTTGATTGTTTCAGGAGCATATCACTATGCATTTTTCTTTTTGTTCCGAAAAAGATTTGATAAAAGAATATTAGACCATTCTGCATTAAAGAAGAAGCAGTTATACAAGGAATTGTATTGGTCGGCAATAAGCGGGTTGATTTTTGCGATTTTTGGAATATTCATTTATTTTTTATGGTCCATAGGGGCCACAGCAATCTATGTGGATATAAATGCCTATCCATTATGGTATTTGCCTATAAGTGTTTTATTAACCTTATTCATTCAGGATACCTATTATTATTGGATACACCGTTGGATGCATAAGCCATCTGTTTATAGGTATTTTCATAAGATTCATCATAAAAGTATACACACTTCAGTATTGACCTCTTTCTCATTTCATCCATTGGAGACGGTGTTACAGGCTATTATTCTTCCGTTAATAGTTTTGTTTGTACCTATGCACTATTATGCTTTACTATTTATGCTGCTGATCATGACAATTTCAGCAACCATTAATCATGCCGGAGTTGAAATATACCCTTCAGGAAAATATGGAAAGTGGTTTGGACATTGGATCATCGGCGCTACTCATCACGATCAGCATCACAGAAAATTTAATTATAACTTTGGATTATACTTTACATTTTGGGATAAGTGGATGGGTACGGAAAGTCCTGAAAGTGTTAAGAAGTGATTTAACTAGTTTTTAGCCTCAACACTAAAGGACCATTAAATTGCAACCGCGAACGTCTGAATGATCAAACCTGCCTAATACTTCAAAACTTCCATCTTTATAAACCCTTCCCAGATCCTGTGTTGCAATAAACGAACAGGAATAAATATTGGCGAGATCTATAATGTTTATACCTCCTATTTTGCCAAAAGTTTCTGTTGTCAAAGGATCTTCTGTTTCGCGTATAGAGACTGACATCCAGGGAGGACAATTGAAAATTCCGTTAGCCTTGGAATATGCCTGAGAAAGAAGTTCAGTCATGCCATATTCTGAATGAATGGCAGCTAGGCCAAAACTTTTTTTAAGAATACTATGTAATTCATCACGCACCAATTCCGTTCTCCTTCCTTTCATCCCACCCGTTTCCATAATTATTGTATTTTTTAAATTTATTGAGTGATGTTCGGAAAGATCCAGCAAGGCATATGAAACACCAATAAGGATGCTTTTACCAGCAGATTGATCCAAGCTTATAAGGGTCTTCAATAAATCGACCTTGTTATCAAGATAAAAACCACTCTTTGGATGCCTGCTTTTCTTTATAAGGTCTTTTACCATATAGATAAGTGAAGAGCCTTCACGTTCCATATAAGAAGGTAATAATGCCAACACACAATAATCTTCAATATTCCCATAGAAATACTCAAAGGTTTTCAAATAACTTTTAACGTAAATAGCCAGTTGTGACACATAATGTTTGCTAACAATTTGTCCCGTTGTCCCGCTGCTCTCAAAAACGATCTGCGGTTTTTGGTTCTTCGTTACTACTTTTTTGGATTTGAAAAATTCTATCGGTAAATATGGAATATCTTTTACTGTAGTTACATTGGACTTAGATTTGCCCAAATAACCGCAAAAATTCCGGTAAATAGTATTGTTGTCATATTGAAAATTAAAAACTTCCAATGCAAGCTTGTTGAACTGAGATGAGGTTGTGATCTCAAAAATTCTATTGATATCCATATCGACTTGAAGACTACAAAAATAGTTAAAATAAAAAAGGCTCCTCCAGGGAGCGCAATAATGGATATATGAAATGCTATTTTACAACCAGTTTTCTGGTCATCGTTTTGTTATTCTCTATTACTTGAATTACATAAACACCTGGTGAAAGCCTTCCTATATTGAGCATATTTGTTGAAATCCGATCCTGAAGCACTATTTTACCAAAGACGTCGTATACGGTTATATCTTTACTTCTATTATTAAAAGTTTTAATGTAAACGATACCATCAATAGCGGGATTTGGATATAGCGTAAAATTGGAAGATTCCTGGTACTTTTCATCAACAGCCGGAAGCTTTTCCTGCCCGGAAAGTACTAAAGTAAAGACCAGTAAAAAAAATAAGTAGGCTTTTTGCATCAACATTGATTTGGGATCAACTAGGTAAATATAAGATAATAGCTTTTCCCCTCATAGAAATTGTTGTGAAAGCTAAATTTTTGTAGGTAAACTATTATAGCCGTAACGTTAATCGATGAATTTTGCATTTTATCGATGAAAATCAAATTTTTGAAGGAGGTTTAACCGGCTTATTTTGAGAAAGTAAAACTATTTAATTATCAATTTTCTAGTTGCTACTCTATCTTTTTCATATACTCTAAGTACATACACTCCGGCAACGAAATTAGAGACATTCAACTCCTTTCTTAGAATTGTTGTCTCAAGTCTAAGCGTGCCAAAAACATCAAAGATGAGTATTCTTTTTGGGGCATTCAATGCCGTTTGTATATAAACTTTCCCAGTGGTAACAGGATTTGGGTATAGCTTAAAACCCTCTATTTCACCACCAACATTTTGTACTTCCTGGCCGTAGCTAAAAGAGATAAAAAGAAAGAAAAAAACGAGGTAGAATTTCTTCATAAATACTATTCAACAAACTAATTATCACAAATATAGAAATTTTAGTTCTGCATTCTACTCCATGAATTTGTTAAATGATTTAAATTCGATAAAATGCATCAACAGTTACCATTAAATGGCAATTGAACTTTAAATGTCCTAATTTTTGGCTCTTTGGTGTTATTTTAATGTTATCAGCATTAAATGAACGTTAAGTAATTAAAGCATATTAGTATTATCTTTACTTTTGATCAGAATGATCAAAGAGTAAACCCATGAAAAAGCACGACATTAAAATTCTAATTGTAGATGATGAGCCGGATATTTTAGAGATTTTAAAGTACAATCTTTCCTCTCAGGGATATCAGGTATTTACTGCTAAGAACGGAATTGAAGGCGTAGAAAAGGCAAAGAAAAAAACTCCGCATCTGATTATTTTGGATGTCATGATGCCCGAAATGGATGGGATCGAAGCTTGTGAGATTATTCGAAATACAAAAGGATTAGAGAATACCTTAATTACCTTTTTAACAGCCAGAGGAGAGGATTACTCTCAGGTAGCAGGTTTTGACGCCGGTGCGGATGATTATATCACCAAACCTATAAAACCAAAACTATTAGTAAGTAAAATAAAAGCCTTGTTAAGGCGATTAAATGAAGAAAAGAACCAGAATGAAGATATACTCCAGGTCGGAAACATTGAAATTAACCGCGAAGAATATAAAATAGTTAACAACGGGGAAGAGATTATTCTACCAAGGAAAGAATTTGAGCTTTTGGCCTTATTAGCCTCAAAACCGGACAAGGTATTTAAACGGGAAGTTATATTGGACAAAGTATGGGGTCAGGAAGTAGTGGTCGGGGGAAGAACAATTGATGTGCATATTAGAAAACTACGCGAAAAAATTGGTGACAATCATTTTAAAACCGTGAAGGGCGTAGGCTATAAGTTTGTATTGTAATGTCTACAAGGTTAAAAAAGTCATATAAGTTTGCTTTCCGGTCCACGCTCATAATTACTATTATTCTTGCATTATCTTTAAGTTTATTTCTATTCTACCAAAAACAGCTGGAGGACACCTGGCTTATTTTACTTTTTTTTACAATAATTGTGTTTGCAGTAACATTTATTACAATTCAGATTCGTGTCGAGAAATATATCTACCGAAGGATTAAGAAAATTTATGATGATGTTTCTTTGTTGGAGTCGTCTTCTTTTACTGCCGATCCCGTTACAACAGATATGAGAACACTGACGGAGGAGATTGAAAAATTTGCTAAGGATAAAAAAATTGAAATAGATACACTAAAAATCCGCGAGGAATACCGGAAGGATTTTTTGGGTAATATTTCACACGAACTCAAAACCCCATTATTTACAGTACAAGGCTATATTCTTACACTTCTCGATGGTGCCTTGGAAGATAAAGCAGTTAGGAAAAAATATTTGCAGCGAGCCCAAAAAGGGGTGGAACGACTTATTTATATTATCAAGGACCTCGATCTTATCACAAAATTGGAAGTTGGAGATCTTAATTTAGAGTTAAGCGATTTTAATATTATCGAACTTATACAAAGTGTTTTTGATCTATTGGAGATAAAGGCAGGTAAAAAGAACATCTCGCTTACTTTTGATATGAATTATGAAGCTCCTGTGTATGTAAGGGCAGACAGGGATAAAATACAGCAGGTGTTATCTAATTTGATAGTGAATTCTATAAAATATGGCCATCATGACGGTACTACTGAAGTGAGTGTGGAAAACCTAATACGGAATAAAGTGATTGTCAGAATTACCGATAATGGTGAAGGAATTCCAGAAGAACATATCCCTAGACTTTTTGAACGTTTTTACAGGGTTGATAAAAGTGGTAGTAGGAAAGAAGGGGGTTCCGGCCTGGGTTTGTCCATTGTAAAACACATAATCGAGGCGCATGGCGAAAAAATATATGTTGAAAGTGTGGTGGATGTAGGATCTGAATTTTCATTTACCTTAGAAAAAGCGAAACCTAAGAACACCTAAATCTGCTCTCCAAAAGAATTCCTTAGTTTTGCTGAAATAAAACAATACGCTTTGCTTTGGGAAGTAAAAATAAACTCAAACGATTTGAACAAAACAATTCTTTTAGCCATGTTATCCAACCTGGCAGGGATGAAGTTATTGACGGTAAATTTCCTTTAAAAGGAAAATGGAGGAGTTTTTTTAATAATGACAATCCAATAGTGTTGGAATTGGGTTGTGGCAAAGGAGAATATACAATAGGCCTTGCTAAACTTAATACTTCCAGGAATTATATAGGTGTGGATATTAAAGGTGCCAGGTTATGGAGAGGTGCCAAAACGGCCCTGGAGGAGAATTTAGAGAATGTTGCATTTTTACGAACGCAGATAGAATTGATAGATTTAATTTTTGCCGAAAATGAGGTAGATGAAATCTGGATTACATTTCCGGATCCGCAACTAAAGTATAAAAGAACTAAACATAGATTAACCAACAGGGCTTTTTTGCAGAAATATAAGCTTGTACTTAAAGATAAAGGTGTAATTAATTTAAAGACCGATAGTGAATTTATGCATGGGTATACCTTGGGATTGTTGCAGGGCTTGGGTTGCGAAATATTATACGCAAATCATGATATTTACAGGAATGAAGGTAGCCCAAAAGAAGTGATGGATATCCAAACTTTCTATGAAAAACAGTATCTTGAAAAAGGAAAACCAATTACATACCTAAAGTTTACGGTCAATTAACCAATGGCGCATTTAATCATACTTTTTTTTGTAACCTTTTCGGCTGCTTTTATGGCAACGGTTCCTCCCGGATTGTTAAATATGAATGCGGCCAAAACAAGTGTTAAAAAGGGAAAACTGAACGGAATCATGTTTAGTCTCGGTGTAGCTACCATGATCATGATGCAGGCTTACGTTGCGGTTATGATTTCAAAATATCTATACAGACATCCTGAAGTCATAGATTTACTGCTTAAGATTGCCCTCGGTGTTTTTGCTTTTTTTGCCCTTTATTTTTTTATTTCAGCCAGGCGTGAAAAAGCGAAAAAAATAAAAATTGTAAAAGTTAGTAAGAAGAATAGTTATTTTAAAGGAATGCTGCTTGCGGCACTTAATTTGCTCACCATTCCTTACTACAGTGGGCTTAATGCCATGTGGAATGCATCTGGCTGGATTAAATTTGAAATTTGGGATATTCTTACATTTATTATAGCGGCCGGAAGTGGCACTTTCACAGTACTTTATTTGTACACCGTGTATTTTTATAAATTAGAAGCTAAAACAGACCGCTTTTCTAAAAATTCGAATTACGTTCTTAGTTTACTAATGCTGGTCTTACTCGTAATAACCATATTCAGGGTATTTTATAAATAATATGGATTCGGAAAACAAAAACTTCTTTCAAAAAGTTTACCAGGTATCTAAACAGATTCCTTTTGGAAGGGTTACTTCTTATGGGGCCATTGCAAAGTATCTGGGGGCCGCCAGAAGTGCGAGAATGGTGGGTTGGGCTATGAATGGAGCAGGGGCAATGGAAGGGGTTCCTGCACATAGGGTTGTAAATAGAAAGGGTTTATTAACTGGCAAACATCACTTTGATGGCACCAACTTAATGCAACAATTGTTAGAAAATGAGGGCATCGTAATACGGGATAATCAAATTGTGAATTTTGAAAAATACTTCTGGGATCCTGCCAAAGAGTTGCCTTTTGAGAACTTTTAGGATTATTTCCACAGAAATTTGGAACCCTTTCTACACTATATATGGCAAATCTATATTGATATTGTCCTTTTCAATACCACAACTTTATAGTTTCACACCGATAACTTATCTTTGTTGTTTAGAATCATTTTACATAAAGACATAATTACCCTAGCTCATGAAGTTGGATAAGAAAGAAATACTAAAAGCCCTTGAAACTATTACAGTGCCGGGTGAGGGAAAGAATATGGTTGAAAGTGGCGCTGTCAATAATATTCAGTTATTTGGTGATGAGGTTGTAGTAGATATTACTATAAATAATCCAAGCCTCCAGGCAAGGAAGAAAACCGAAGTAGAAATTTTAAAAGCAATTCATCGGGAGGTTTATGAAAAGGCAAAAATCACCGTAAATATTAAGGTTGATGCTCCGGTTAAGGCTAGTGTTAATGAAATTAAGGGGAAACCAATACCTGGAATACAAAATATAATTGCTGTAGCTTCTGGGAAAGGTGGTGTGGGTAAATCTACGGTAACCGCTAACTTGGCAGTGACATTGGCTAAAATGGGATTTAAAGTAGGTTTGCTGGATGCAGATATCTACGGCCCTTCTATGCCCATTATGTTTGATGTAGCAGATAAAAAGCCCTTAGCAACTACTGTAAATGGTAATTCAAAAATGTTACCTATAGAAAACTATGGGGTAAAGCTTTTATCTATTGGTTTTTTCACTCAACCTAATCAGGCAGTAATCTGGAGAGGGCCTATGGCGTCAAAAGCTTTAAATCAAATGATCTTTGATGCACATTGGGAAGAATTAGATTTTATGTTAGTGGATTTGCCACCCGGGACAGGTGATATACATTTAAGTATTATGCAATCTATGCCGATTACAGGTGCTGTAGTTGTAAGTACACCTCAGGAGGTAGCGTTAGCGGATGCGCGTAAAGGAGTAGCAATGTTTCAACAGGAAGCCATCAATGTACCTGTTTTAGGAATTGTTGAAAATATGGCTTACTTTACTCCGGAGGAGCTTCCAGACAACAAATATTATATCTTTGGAAAATCCGGCGCAAGAAACCTGGCCACGGATTTGAATGTTCCCTTTTTGGGAGAAATACCTTTAGTTCAAAGTATTCGTGAGGCCGGAGATATTGGAAGACCTGCGGCTCTTCAAACAGCCACTCCTGTGGAAAGGGCATTTGAAGAACTGACCAAGAATGTAGTTCAGGAAGTTGTTTCACGAAACAAAAGCTTACCACCTACTGAAGCAATTAAGATAACAACAATGGCCGGCTGTGCCGCTGTTAAAAAGAAATGATCATGACATCTGAGGAACTCAAAATTACTGTTGAAAAAGCGCTGGATGAAATTCGCCCTTTTTTACAAAGTGATGGGGGAGATATTTCATTAATATCAATTGATAATGATAAATTTGTAACAGTAAAGCTTGAAGGAAATTGCGTAGGGTGTAGCGTTAACCAGATGACACTGAAGAGTGGGGTGGAAATGACAATTAAAAAACACGCTCCACAGATAGAGAAAGTGATCAATATTGATTAGAATATACACCTCTTAGCATACTCCTGATATAACAGTTATATTCAGCTCTATCTGCATCACTAAATTCTTGCCTGGTAGGTAAATAAATTATAATATCTTCCTTCTTTTTCAATAAGTGATTCATGTGTACCTTGCTCCGCAATTCTACCGTTCTCAATTACTAAAATCTGATCGGCTTTTCTAATAGTACTCAATCGGTGGGCAATTACAAATGTCGTTCTTCCTTCTGTTAGATTTGATAAACTCTTTTGGATTAAAGCTTCGCTCTCGGTGTCAAGATTTGAGGTTGCTTCATCTAAAATTAATATTCGGGGATCAGCTAAAACCGCCCTTGCAATGGCTATACGCTGCCTTTGACCTCCAGAGAGTTTTATGCCCCGCTCACCAATTAGTGTATCCAAACCATCTTCAAAACGATCTGTAAATTCATCAACATAGGCCGCTTTAACAGCTTCCTGTAACTGAGCTTCAGAGGCGTTTGGTCTGGGAAACAAAATATTCTCCCGTATGGTTCCTTCAAATAAAAAATCGTCCTGTAAGACCACCCCTAAATGTTTTCGAAAACTATTAAGGTCTACCTTTGATAAATCCTTACCATCTACAGTAATTTTACCGCTTTGCTGAGTTAGAAAACTTGCAGCAAGTCCGGCAATGGTGCTTTTTCCTGAACCTGAACTCCCTACGAGTGCTACAACTGTGCCCGCATTTACTGAAAAACTAATATCATGTATTACTTCTTTTTCTTCTTCATATGCAAATGAAACGGAATCAAATATCATATCCCCTCTAATGCCATTCAACGATAACGTACGTACCTCTTCATTGGATTCAGGCTGCATATTCATCAATTCCTCTGTTCGGTCAAGTCCGGCCAGTGCTTCAGTAAGCTGACTCCCAATATTACTCATTTGTACTATTGGGGCGATCATCAATCCTAAAAGGAAGGTAAATGTTAAAAACTCACCTATCGTGAGCTCATCGATCATTATTTTATATCCTCCCATACCCATTATACCTGTTGTAGCAAGACCAAGGAGAAAAGTTGAAGAACTGGTCATAAAGGCGGTTGCCGTAAGACTTTTTTTTACATTTTCAAACAACCGGAGCACACCTTCTTCAAAAACCATATGTTCCTGTTCTTCGGCATTAAATCCTTTGATTACTCTTATTCCTCCAAGTGTTTCTGTAAGTCTCCCGGTAACTTCCGCGTTAATTTTCCCCCGATTGCGGAATATAGGTCGAATTATTTTAAACGCCTTTAGTGCTATAACCGCAAAAATAGCAAGAGGGATTAATGCGAAAAGGGTCATGCTGGGGCTTATATTCAATAGAAGAATCAAAGAAACAACCGCAGTAATTGTTCCCCCCACCAATTGCACCAACCCTGTACCAATTAAATTTCGCACCCCTTCTACATCGGTCATTATTCTCGATACTAATTCACCTGACTTTGTATTATCAAAAAATCGAATTGGTAAAGACAAAATTTTCTTTTGTACCTGAGCCCGCAATTCCGAGATCATATATTGGGCCTGAACACTAAGTATTTTAGTTAAAAGAAAAGAGGTTACAGCCTGCACTAAAATCGCAATGATGACTACCCCTAAGAGAATTTTAAGGAATTCCAGGTCTTTATTGGGTATAATGTCATCCATTAAATATTTAAGGGACAATGGGGCAACAAAACTGGCAGCCTTGCTCACTATTATCAATGCCAGGCCTATAAAAACCAGATTCCTTCTGGGCCAAATGATGGTTTTGAATGCTTTTAGGATACTTACTCTTTTATCGGACATTGGAGATTTAGCTGTATTTTATTAAGAAAGGCTGCAATTTACAGTAAAATTGCCGCCCACTGGCCAAATCCATAAGACCTGGGCAAATTTTAAGGAAGAATTAGCATATAAGTTTTAATACTTTTAATTTCACAAATACTTAAATCGAATTATGGAATCAAAAGACAGCAACGGAAATATTCTTGAAGATGGAGATAATGTTCATGTTATCAAAGATTTGAAGATAAAGGGGATGTCTAAAACCCTAAAACGAGGTAATAGCATAAAGAATATAAGGCTAACAAACAATCCTCAGGAAGTGGAATGTAGAATAGGTAAAAGTCAGATTGTCCTCAAAACCCAGTTTTTGAAAAAAGCCTAAATACTCTAATGTTTTCTCTAATATCAATACAGAAATCGCCTATGAAATTTCCTCTGATTAACTTTATTTTAATTCTATCCCTTGCACTTCTCACTTCTTGTAGCTCCATAAATGGTCATTCTGAAATAGATCAATGGAAGGAACAAGCCGAGAATGTTACAATTATCAGAGATGATTTTGGCGTCCCCCATATTTATGGTAAGACCGATGCAGATGCCGTATTTGGACTATTATATGCCCAATGTGAAGACGATTTTAACCGGGTAGAACAGAATTATATATGGGCAATTGGCAGATTGGCGGAAATTGAGGGAAAAGAGGCATTGTATAGTGACTTGAGGGCTAATATGTTCATGAGTAAAGAAGAGGCAGTTGCCAATTATGAAAAGAGTCCGGATTGGTTAAAGAAACTTTGCGATGCATTTGCTGATGGGATAAATTACTATTTGTATACGCATCCCGAGGTGAAGCCTAAGCTAATAACCCGATTTGAACCCTGGATGCCGATGTATTTTAGCGAAGGCTCCATTGGGGGAGATATTGAACGGATAAGTACAGATAAAATACGCGCTTTTTATGAAGAAGGAGTGGTTTTTAGAAAAGTTCAAGAGGCCGAAATAAAAAAACGCAATGAAGAATTAGAACCTCAGGGATCTAATGGTATTGCTATCTCTGGAAAACTAACACAAAGTGGCAACGCCATGTTGCTCATAAATCCACATACTTCTTTTTATTTCAGGGGAGAAGTGCATGTGATAAGCGAAGAAGGTCTTAATGCCTATGGCGCAGTTACCTGGGGACAGTTTTTTGTCTATCAGGGGTTTAATGAGAAAACTGGATGGATGCATACCTCTACTTATACAGATGTTATGGACGAATTTGTTGAGGTAATTGAAGAAAAAGACAAGAAACTTTTTTATGTATATGGGGAGGAATTACGCCCCGTGATTCAAAAGGACATCGTTTTAAAATATAAGGATGAAGAAGGAATAAAAGAAAAAACATTTGCCGTCTACCGCACCCACCACGGACCTATAACACATAAAATTAATAAGTCGCCTGTGGCTTCTGCAATGATGTGGGAACCAGCAAAGGCATTGGAACAATCCTATATAAGAACAAAACAAAAGGACTATAGTGGTTTTCGTAAGATGATGGATATCCGCACCAACTCCTCCAATAATACGGTATATGCCGACGCCGATGGCAATATTGCATATTTTCATGGGAATTTTGTACCCGTTCGGGATACCATTTTTGATTTTAGCCAACCTGTTGATGGGAGTAATCCTAAGACTGATTGGAAGGGATTACATGCTGTAGATGAAAATATTCTTGTATTAAATCCCAAAAATGGATGGATTCAAAATTGTAATTCTACTCCTTTTACCGCTGCCTTGGAAAACAGTCCAAAACGTGAGAATTATCCGAAGTACATGTCTGTAGACCATGAAAATTTTCGCGGGGTCCATGCTATTGAATTACTTAGGGACAGAAGTGGGTATACCATAGATAGCCTTATTTCCCTTGCTTATGATTCATACCTTCCATCTTTTGCAGAATTAATCCCCGGTTTGGTATCTGCCTATGACCAATCTGAAACTAAAATGCCTGAGTTGGCAGGAGCAATTCATATACTTCGTAATTGGGATTACAGAACTTCTGAAGAATCTGTAGCCATGACCCTGGCACATTTCTACGGGACATTGTATGGTAAAAAAGGAATACGACCAGCTCCTATGAGCGATATGGAATTAATGTCCTATTTCGGTTCGGAATCTCCGTTGGAAGAGCGATTGTCAATTTTTAAAGAGGTAGTGTTACAATTGGAAAGTGATTTTGGGAATTGGAATATTCCCTGGGGCGAGGTTAACAGGTATCAGCGTTTAAATGGTGATATTCGGCAAGCTTTTGATGATAATAAACCAAGTATTCCAATTGGATTCGCATCTGGTCGCTGGGGCGCACTTGCAGCCTATGGGGCGAGATATAACAATAATACAAAAAAGTTATATGGTACCAGGGGGAATAGTTTTGTGGCAGTAGTAGAATTTGGCCCAAAAGTTAGGGCTAAAACAATTTTAGCCGGGGGCCAAAGTGGTAATCCAAAATCACCTCATTTTGATGATCAGACAATTCCTTACGCCAAGGTAAAGTTTAAAGAAGCAGCATACTACAAAGAAGATGTACTTAAAAGAGCAAAGATTTCATATAAGCCGGGGATGGAATAAGGAGTAGTTGTTTTATTGTTTGACAACAATTAAAGAAGCTTTTGAGCCTGTTGAAAGTAACCATTGATTAGAATGAATCAATTCTCCTTTATCATCATAAACATCTACCTGAGCTGTATTTGGCCCCGAAGAACCCTGGTTTAAAGCTTCGAAATCTAATCGGTTAAAGCCTTTTTCCAGATCTATATTTATCCCTTTAAAACTTCCTGTAAGCAGGATATTATACTCAGCCACTTCGCCATTTACGTATATTCGAACACGATCACCATCAACATATTCGTGATCGCGACAAACTATCCCCACGAAATTACCACCAGTTTTCACATCACCCAAATACATATTTCCAAAGTGCTTTTTGGAATTGGCATTTTGGCGCTCACCAACTTTAGTATCCAATTTTAAATCAAATCCCGCTTGCTTCAACTCCTTTTCGGGAAGCATTTTTACATTTCTTGAATTTTTGGTTTCTTTAATACTTGCATTGGGGCTATAATCCAGCAGTGATGGCATTTTCAAGGCCGTTCCACTATTGGGATTACTCTTCAAATCCAAATCTTTATCAGCCTCTATTTTTAAAGGCTGGTTTTTTGGAAAATCAGTTTGTGCGTTCACATAAATAACTGATAAAAGAAATAATGCTAGTATATATTGGTGTTTCATAACCTTAATTCTACGGGGTAAATTTAGCAAATACCTTGCCATAGGGGCTTAATTTGCTGTTAAAATCGATGAAATTAAGATTTTGGTGAAGGAAAAACATCAATTATTAGACTAGACAAGCTAATTATCCTTCGGAGTTTTCCAATATTGTGGAGGGGTATTTTCTGAACGCTGTTCCCAATAATCCGGCGTAACCATGTGCCCGTCAAAAGTTTTAAGCTTTCGCTGATATACCCAAATAGTAGGATTGAATACCATATCTGTGACTCCTAAAGTGTATAATTGCGGTTCTTCTTCTGAAGCTCGCTTTTCTTCCTGAATAAGAACCTCAAATCCATTGTGCTCCAGAAGTTTTTTTAAAAATTCAACGCGTTCTTGAGTTACTTTTTTTTCTACAAAAGTTACTCTCGTTTCGTCAATACTACCAAATAAATGTTTGCCTCCTAAACTCATAACCATTAATTAAAAGCACTACTTAATTCATAAATATAATCGTATAAGGGACTGTATATACCAAGTAGTAAAATACCAAGAACCGTAATTGTCAGACCAATTCTCATATAAAATTTATTTCTGAAAAAAGGAATTGGATTATCACCTTTACGCAAAAACATTGCCCTTACCACCAATAAATAGTAATACAAAGAAATAGTTACATTCACTACCGCTAAAAATACAAGTAAGTAGAGCCCTTTACTGGCTGCAGCTGTAAATAGGAAGAATTTTCCAAAAAATCCTGCCACCGGGGGAATGCCGGCTAAAGAAAAAAGTGCAAGCATTAGCACCAGACTCAGGTTTGGATTAGTTCTGTATAATCCTTCATAATCTTTTATTTGCTCCTTGCCGGTTTGTAAGGAAATTGCTTGTACTACGCCAAAAGCTGCTAAATTGGAGAATATGTAGATAAGTACAAAGTATACTACTGTGGCTGTGCCTAATTGAGAACCTTCAATTAACCCCAGTAAAATAAATCCAGCCTGAGCTATTGATGAAAATGCCAAAAAGCGCTTCATATTCTGCTGTCTTAAAGCAAATAAATTGCCAATAAACATTGTGGCGATGGCAATAACATAAATCATGTTTTCCCAAATATGAATCAATGGCTGTAAAACTGTATATAATAAGATCATTAAAATAAAAACAGCTGAGCCTTTAGATATAACTGATAAATAAGAGGCAACACTAATAGGGGCCCCCTCATAAACATCCGCAGTCCAAAAATGAAATGGTACCAGAGAAATCTTGAAACTTATGCCGGCAAACAGCAATACCATACCCAGCAGCGTTAGGTTGGTAGAAGAGAGCGTTTGAATAATTTCACTGAAATATATAGAGCCAGTAGTGGCATAAAGCATAGAAATACCGAATAATGAAACTCCGGATGCAAGCGCGGATGAAAGTATTAGTTTAATCCCGGATTCGCTTGAAATCCTTTTCATAGTTTCAAAAGCAGCAAGAGCGGCTACCGGAAGTGTGGATAACTCAAGTCCCAGATAAAACATTAAAAAATCACCTGCCGATATCATAAAATACATACCCAACAAGGATGAGAACAACAAAATAAAGAATTCAGAACCCTTATTCTGATTCATTATTTTTTCCTGTATCCAGTCTGCAGACTGCAGTAATAAGATAAGCACACCAATGTTTAATACGTTTTTGAAAAAATGAATCAGGTGGTTGGTGCGAAACATTCCTCCAAATAAATAACTTTCATCAATCTCAAAAAATCCAATAATTGTGTGTATGCCAAACAAAAACACAGTAAGGTGTACAATGCTGGCTTTTCTGTTTTTAGGGATAAAAATCTCGGCTATAACCAGAATCAGGATAATTGCCAGTAAGGCAATTTCTTGTCTCATTAATAAAAAGCTGCTAAAATTCATTTTTGGTTATTTAATATTCAGTTTATAACACTCCCTTTAAAAACGGATCCAGACTTTTCAGTATCATTTCACTTAACCACAAGGGTGCAATACCAATAGCTATTATTGGTAAAAGGAGTAATAAAACACCAAGTTTTTCATACCATTGTACTCTTTCAAGATTTAAGTAGGCTTCATTTTTTACAGGGCCCATTAACATGATACCCACAACACGTAATATATATACTGCGGTCACTACAATAGCAGAGACGGCGATTACGGTTGCAATTCTATAAAGGGCATTATCATTTTCAAAGGCCCCCACGAAGATGTTCATTTCAGCAACAAAACCGCTAAAGCCAGGTAATCCCAATGAAGCCAGACCGGCAATAACATAAACTGCCGATATAAAAGGTATTACCTTTAACAAACCTCCCAGTTTGGTGACATCACGGGTATGTGTTCTACCGTAGATCATGCCTATTAAGGCAAAGAAAAGTGCTGTCATAAAACCATGTGAGAGCGATTGTAATATGGCGCCATTCCAGGCCGTTTTATTCAACATAAGCAAAGCAAAGAGAACTAGTCCCAAATGGCTTACGGAAGAATAGGCATTGATGTACTTTAAATCTGTTTGTTTAATAGCCGCGAACGCTCCATAGATGACACCAAAGGCAGATAGAATAATAAAAAACCAGGACCAATGTAAGGCTCCCTCGGGTAATAAGAATATAGCTACCCTAAACACCCCATATCCGCCTAGTTTCATTAATACTCCGGCATGTAACATTGAAACTGCTGTAGGGGCGGAAGCATGACCGTCAGGAGACCAGGTATGAAAAGGGAACAAAGCTCCAATGACTGCAAAGCCAATAAAGGTAATTGGGAAGAACAATCTTTGCACTTCAAAAGGAATATTCACTTTGGCTATTTCCAGAATGTTAAATGTTAATGCACCCCCGTCTGCATTAGAGTTAAAGTAAATCCCCAATATTCCAACCAGCAGAATAGCAGATGCACCCATAAGCATGAGGGTTAGTTTCATTGCAGAAAATTCCTTTGGCCCAGTACCCCAAATACCTATTAATAAATACATCGGGATAACCGCAATCTCAAAGAATACAAACATTGTAAAGAGGTCAATAGAAATAAAGAAGCCATACACACCAATAGAAAGTACTATCAGCGAAATGAAAAACTCCTTTGGTAAATCTTCCATTTTCCAAGAAATAAAGACACCCGCTAGTACTACAATGGCAGTTAATAATAGCAAGGCAACGGAAATACCATCTACCCCAATGTTATAATGAATATTAAAATTTTTAAACCACACCACATCTTTTCCAAAGACCATAATAGCATCATTAGTCTCTATCTCCTTGAGGTAAGAAAAAATCAGATTAATTGCCATTCCCAGCTGTACAAGACTTCCTGCCAATGCAACCATTCTAGCCTGTTTTAGATTTTTGGTAAAAATCAAAACCAGGACGGTTAAGGCCGGCACCACAATAAAAAGGGATAAAATATCCATATTATATATTTAATTCATCCATAAATAGATACAAATAATAGCAAGTACAACCGCTCCGGCAATAAATGCGAAAGCATAATCCTGAACTTTACCAGACTGTATACCTTTAATTTTCTCAGAAGTATTAAGAGTTTGATTTCCTATTCCAACCATTGTCCCATCAACGTACTTTTTATCAAATCTTGCGGCAGTCTTTGCAATACCATTGAACAAAATTCTTTTGGTGACAAACAGATATAATTCATCAAAGTAAAATTTATGATATGCCCATGTGTAGAATGCTCCGAAACCGTTTGCAAATTTGTCTGCGAGGTCGTTTTCTTTTTTATAAAACATCCAGGAAAGAGCTATTCCAATTAATCCTGCAAAAACGGCAATAGCAGCCAATGGATAATTCACATGAGTTTCAAACCCGGCTTTATCTGCACTTATAAATTCACTAAAGGGGATAAATCCGCCAACGATACTTAAAAATGCCAATATCAAAAGAGGTGCGGTCATAGATCCAGGAGATTCATTGGGTTTATCCTTATAATTGCCTTCTTTACCCCAAAATATCCCAAAGTAAATTCTAAAAATGTAGAATGCCGTAAGTCCAGCAACAAATAGCCCAATTACATATAAGAAAGTATTATGCTCAAAGGCGGCGACCAGAATTTCATCCTTACTCCAAAATCCGGCTAATGGGGGGATACCTGCAATTGCCAGTGCGGCTATTAAGAATGTAATATTGGTAATGGGCATGTATTTTCGTAATCCTCCCATGTCTTTAAGGAAATTACTGTGAATTGCATGAATTACAGAACCTGCACATAAAAACAGCAGGGCCTTAAACATGGCATGAGTAAACAAGTGAAACATAGATGCCATATAGCCCAGACCTTCATGACCTTCATATCCTGAAACACCAAGTGCCAGCATCATATAGCCCAATTGGGACATGGTTGAAAAAGCCAATACTCTTTTGATATCTGTTTGCGTAATCGCTATTACAGCCGCGAAAAGAGCTGTAAAGGCCCCAACGAAAGCCACAATATTTAATGCAAAGCCATCCTCAATAAAATAGTACATTGGGAATAAACGAGCTACGAGGTACACACCCGCAACTACCATGGTGGCTGCATGGATTAATGCCGAAACCGGAGTGGGGCCCTCCATAGCATCGGGTAACCAAATATGCAACGGAAACATAGCCGATTTTCCGGCTCCTCCAATAAAGATCAGAAGAAGCGCCCAGGTGAGAACTGAAAGTCCCATAAACGAGGTGGACGCCCAGTTTAAAATACTGGCTCCTTCAGGGTTGTTCAAAGTTTCAAAATCATATGTGCCGGTATAGTATCCAATTATCAGGATACCAATTAGAAAACCCAGATCTGCAAAACGGGTAACAACAAAGGCTTTTTTAGCTGCCGCAACGGCAGATTCCTTTGTATAATAATAACCAATTAATAGATAGGAGGAGACCCCGACCAATTCCCAGAAGATGTAGATTTGGAATAGATTGGTTGCCAAAACCAGGCCATACATGGAAAATGTGAACAAGGATAGAAAGGCAAAATATTTGGTGTAACCCGGATCGCCCTTCATATATCCCCTGCTATAAATATGAACCATTAAGGATATAACAGAAACTACTATCAGCATCATAACAGAAATAGGATCTACCAGGATTCCCATATCAATTCGCAGGCTATCTGTAAAGTTCATCCAAACTGTTTTTTCTATGATAGTTTGATAAACTCCTTCTGTTTTTCCGATTACAATAAAGTAATTATAGGCAGAATAAAATGCTAAGCCGGTGGCAGTAAGTAAACCCAAAACTCCTACATATCCCGAAACTGCGGGTTTAATTTTGTTATAAAAAATCCCGAGGATCAAAAATACCGCCAGAGGTATTAATGGAATTAAGATGATGTAGTTTATATTCATGCCCGGTCGTATTAGTATTTCATAGTTTCAATGTCCTTGACTTCCACCGAGCTTATTTGCCTGTACAGATTAATAATAATAGATACGGCAAGAGCTGTTTCTGCAGCTGCTACGGCAATAATAAAAATTGAAAAATAAACGCCTTGCAGGACTTCAGGAAACAAATACTTGTTAATGATCACGAAGTTTACAACTGAGGCATTTAGAATTAATTCTACGGAAATTAAAATGGAAATGAGATTGGTTCTTGTGATAAAGCCATATACCCCTATAAAAAATAGGATTGAAGTCACAGTAAGAATTTCATATATACTTATTCCGTGTATCATTCTGGTTGATTATTTTTCTCAGTTAATTTTTTCCCTTTGGCAATTACTATAGCACCTATCATTGATGCCAATAAGAGTACACTAATTACCTCAAATGGCAATATAAATCCGCCGGCCTCATAGCTTAACAGGCCGGTACCAATATCGGCAGTGGTTGTGGTTAAAGAGTTATTGATCACATTAAAATCATAGGAGTAAATAGCAGTTAAAAAAACGCCCAGACCTATTAAACAAGCAATAGCCGTCACTATCTTTTTAGATGCTTTAGCCATTTCCAATTCCATTTCAATATGGTGTACCAGTAATACTGAAAATATTATAAGTACAACAATTCCACCGGCATAAACCGTGAGTTGAATTGCAGCAAGAAAATTATAATCCACTAAAAAGAAAATCCCGGCAATACTTATTAGAACAAAAGAAAGGTAAATCACAGAACGAAGCATTTTTCTGCTTGTTACTGAGGCTACTCCAAAAGCAATAATAACTGCGGCCAGGCAATAAAAAATAATTCTTTCCATACTTAATCTTCTACACCGGCTTGTAACGTGGAACCCGGTTCGTTTAAAACTCTTGTAAGGGCAGTTCGGTCATATACAGAATTTTCAAAATTTTGCCCCCATTTAATTGCATCTGTAGGGCAGACATCTATGCAGAGTCCGCACATGGTACACATGCTTAAATGATATACAAACTGATCTATTTTTTTCTTCTTTTTACCGGTATTTTCATCAATACCCCTG
Source organism: Eudoraea sp. (assembly GCF_049669105.1). Taxonomy (NCBI): domain Bacteria; kingdom Pseudomonadati; phylum Bacteroidota; class Flavobacteriia; order Flavobacteriales; family Flavobacteriaceae; genus Eudoraea; species Eudoraea sp. The sequence goes on along the minus strand of NZ_JBATKE010000023.1, from coordinate 6,578 downwards.
TCCCATATGATTTCAATGGTTCCATTTGGGCAGGCTATTTCACATTTTTGACAGCCTGTACATCGATGTTCATTATTTTCATTGTGTGGCATAATGACCTCACCGCGAAAACGATCGAACATCTTAAGAGTTTCTCTATTATCGGGATATTGCTGAGTAATGGCACCTTTTCTGGATGTCACAAAATACTTCCCGGTAACACTCATACCGGTGAGTAAGGTTTTTATGCCTCTATAGATATCTGAAAAGTAACTCATAATTTTAAAAACTTATAGTTAAATTAAGCCAAACGAGTAAGGCCATTAACATAATATTTGCCAGGTTTAAAGGCAATAAATACTTCCATTCCAAGGTAAGAAGTTGATCTATTCTTAACCTGGGGAACGTCCACCGAAACCACATCATTAAGAAAACAAGGATAAGAGCTTTAAGTAAAAACCAAAATACTCCCAACAAAGGAATAGATTCCGTAATTCCAAAAGGAGACAACCAGGCACCAAAAAATATAGTTGTGGCAATGGCTGCAATAATAAACATATTAATGAATTCGGCTAAAAAGAAATAGGCAAACTTCATTCCTGAGTATTCAGTATGGAATCCGGCCCCCAATTCCGATTCGGCTTCAACCATATCAAAAGGGGCCCTGTTGGTTTCAGCAGTACCCGCAATCATATATATCATAAAGGCAATAATCGCAGGGATATGCCCTTGAACAATTAACCAACCCGACTTTTGAACTTCTACAATTTCAGAAAGTTGAAGGCTTCCTGTTATTAGAACCATGGTTAGGAGTGATAAGCCAATGGAGAGTTCATAGCTAATGGTTTGTACACCACTTCGCATTGCACCGATCATAGCAAATTTGTTATTACTACCCCATCCGCCTAATAAAATACCAATAACTCCTATGGATGAAACGGCAATTAAAAAAAAGATTCCAATATTGATATCGAATGCCTGAAATTCCTTGGTAAAGGGAAAGACACTCAATGCCATTAGCGAAGAAATTATCACAAAATACGGAGCTAAATTATACAGGAATTTATCTGCCTTTGTAGTACCGGTTAACTCCTTGGAAAGAAGCTTTATGGCGTCGGCCATTGTTTGTAACAAACCCTGGAAACCAACACGATTTGGGCCTATCCTTAATTGAAACCAGGCAGCAACCCGTCTTTCCAGTAATACAAGGAACAAACCGGCAATTGCAAAAATTCCCAGATAAACAAGGGCTATCAATACCATCTCAGCAATATTGGCTGCCGCTTCAGGCATAATGCTAAAGAGCCAATCGTGAATATTTTTTGTGATACTTAAAGCACTATTCATAGTATTCTTTTATCTATCTATATCCGGTATAACAAGATCCAAGGTTGCCATAGTAGCTACCAGGTCGCCTATTTTTCCACCAACCGCAATATGGTTAAGCAATGAAAGATTTGAAAAGCCAGGGGACCTGAATTTCAAACGATACGGACTTTTCAATCCGGTACTTATTATATATACACCTAATTCGCCTCTTGCTGTTTCTACTTTTTGGTAATATTCTCCTTTTGGTAGCTTTATTACCGCATTTGTTGCAACTCTGTGTTCTCCTTCCGGGATATTGTCAATTAATTGCTCCACAATTGACATAGATTCCCACATTTCCTGAATCCTTACCAGATAGCGTGCATAAGTATCGCCCTCAGTTCTCAATGCTTCATTAAATGTTACTTTATCCAAAGCACTGTAGGGATGGTGTTTTCTTACATCACAGGAATACCCGGAAGCCCTGCCTACAGGTCCGGAAGCACCATAGGATATAGCGTCTTCCTTACTTAGAATACCTACACCCATGGCTCTTTTTTGAAAAATGATATTATCTGTTAATAGACGGTCGTATTCCGGAAGTTTAGTCTTGAAATGGGTAATAAAATCTTTAACCCTTTTTACAAAATTGGGATGAATATCGAACATTAGTCCTCCCGGGACATTATAATTCATGGTTAGGCGGGCACCACAGGTTTCCTCAAATATATCATTAAGAAGTTCACGATCTCTAAAACCGTAAAAATAGGTGGTTAACGCACCAACATCCATGCCCATAACCCCCCACCATAAACAGTGTGAGGATATTCTGGTAAGTTCACCAATAATTGTTCTTATGACTTTAACCCGTTCTGGGATTTCCAGTTGCAAGGCATTTTCAATGGTAAGGCAAACAGCTTCATTATTAATGTTGGACGATAAATAATCCATCCTATCTGTTAAGTGAACTATTTGCTGATAACTATCACGTTCGCACATTTTTTCAATAGAACGATGAATATAACCCAGGTCTGGTTCAACTTTTTTTATAATCTCACCATCTATTGTAAGCAAGAGCCTGAGGACACCATGGGTAGCAGGGTGTTGCGGCCCCATGTTTATAAAATATTCTTCAGATTTAAAGTTGCTATTCAGGGTGACTGTTTCCATAACTGATTATTTGATAATCATATTAATGTTGTCTTCATAATCTTTTCGCAATGGAAAACCAACCCAATCATCCGTTAAGAAAAGGCGTTTAAGGTTTGGATGATTGGTAAATTTTATTCCAAAAAAATCAAATACTTCACGTTCGTGAAACTCAGCAGTTGCCCAAATATCATAGACTGAATCTATAACAGGGTTTTCTCTTTCTGCCGTTTGCGTTTTTACCACAAGGCTGTGCCTGAAATTTGTGGATTCTAAATGGTAAACAACTCCCAGTTCTTCTCCCCAATCTACACCACTTAAGCAAAACAAATAATCAAGACTTGTTTGATCATTATGTTTCAATTTGAGCATGATAGCATGCAATTCTTCTATGGGAACCGTTACATTGAGGTATTGGGACCCTTCTTCAGTAAATACCAAATTGGGGCTCCAACTGCCTATTAATTCCTGTAATTCTTCGTTTTTCATCTATTTTCTATAAGCCTTCATCAAACCCGTCAATTGGATTTATTTTATGTTTCATGTTTTCTGTCCTTATCTTATCCTGCAGCATCAGCATACCTTCTAACAATGCTTCAGGTCTGGGAGGACAACCAGGCACATATACATCAACAGGGATAACATGGTCTGCACCCTTTACCACTGAATAAGTATTGTAGAAAAAAGGACCTCCGGAAATCGCACACGCACCCATGGCAATAACATATTTTGGTTCAGCCATCTGGTCATATAGGCGTCTGAGTACAGGAGCCATTTTGTTAACTATTGTCCCTGCTATTATTATCAAATCGGCTTGTCTGGGTGAAGGTCTGGCAACTTCAAAACCAAATCTGGAGTAATCATGGCGCGCTGCACCGGTCTGCATCATTTCAATAGCACAACAACTTGTTCCAAAGTATAATGACCAAAGAGAATTAGATCTGCCCCAGTTAATTATTTTGTCTAAAGAGGTCACGATAACATTAGCACCGTTGCCTGCCGGGATTACTTTTCCTGGAAAGTCCTCAGGTACTTTCCCCGGCTGACTCTTTGGGTCATTTGTCTTATCTATTCCCATTTTAACGCTCCTTTTTTCCATGCATATAATAAGCCCAAACCTAAAATGACAAGAAAGATTAATATTTCAAAAAATGCAATTGCTCCAATATCTTTAAATACGACAGCCCATGGAACCAAAAAGGCTACTTCAACATCAAAAATCAAAAATAGTATAGCAAATAAATAATAACCCACCTTAAACTGAACCCATGTTGGCCCGATAGTGGTCATGCCACTCTCATAAGGTTCCCGCTTCTGAGGATTATCTGACTTGTGTGAAATTAAATTTGATAAAAAATTTGCTCCTGCGACCAGGACAATTCCAGCAAGAAAAAATACAATAATGGCTTCAGAACCCATAAACTAATTTATGTTATTTAACTTCATAAGTTTCTCCCGAGAAGAATAAATCATCAGTCTTTGAAAAGCTGGAACCAGCTTTAACAGCGGTCGTTAATTCATTAACCCTTTCTTCGAAAGTAACATCTGGAAAAGCTCTAATGATACCGGTTACTAATGGATATTCAGATCTTACCAGCATCTGATGTAAGGTGGGGTCTTTGTCTTGAGCATCATGAACAAGCAGATCAGCTTCGGTAACTCCATTTTCTCCTATAGTCACCACTTCTAATTTTAATCCGTTTAAGACCAGCCCTTTGTCTCGTTCTTTGCCAAATATCATAGGTTTTCCATGTTCAACAAATAATTGTTTGTCTTCTCTCACGGCCTTATCTGTATATTTAGAAAAACAACCGTCATTGAAAATTGGGCAATTTTGAAGGACCTCGATTAAAGAAGTGCCTTTAAATTTTTCGGCTTTAATGAACAAGTCTGTCATTTCTTTTGGAGTATTTCCGCCAATTCTGGCAAAAAATCGAGCTTGCGCACCAATGGCCAATTCCCCCGGTAAAAATGGAGGTTGTGTATTGCCATAAGGAGAAGATTTTGTTTTTTGGCCAACAAGGGAAGTAGGGGAGAATTGTCCCTTGGTTAAACCGTAAATTTCATTATTAAACAATATAATATTCAAATCCAGATTTCGCCTGAGTAAATGAATAAAGTGGTTACCACCTATAGCCATGGAATCCCCATCCCCGGTAATAATCCAAACGCTGAGGTTAGGATTGGCAAGTTTAACCCCTGAAGCTATTGCAGGTGCTCTGCCGTGAATACTGTGCATTCCATACGTGTTCATGTAATATGGAAAACGGGAAGAACATCCTATTCCGGAAATGAACACGACATCTTCTTTTTTAAGTCCCATTTCGGGAAGTGCCTTTTGCATGGAGCGGAGGATGACGTAATCGTCACAACCCGGACACCACCTTACTTCCTGATCACTGGCAAAATCTTTAAACGTATATTTCGGTGTTGCTGTTGTCTCCATTTCTATTTCATTATTTTTTTAAATTCCTCTATAAGTTCACTATTACCAAAAGGTAATCCTTGTATCTTATTATATTGTAAAAACTCAATACCATGAAAATTCATCCTTAAAACCGAAGCAAACTGGCCTGTATTTAATTCGCACACTACTATTTTTTTAAATCTTTTTAAGACCTCCTCCGTATTTTTAGGTAATGGATTTATATAGTTAAAATGTGCAAGGCCAACGGAGGAATATCCTTCCTGTCTTAACTCTTTTAACGAAGAGTATAACGTGCCAAAGGTGCCGCCCCATCCAATAACCAGTAAATCACCTTCATCTGTAAATTCTGTTTTCAGTTTTGGAATATAATTTTCTACTCTTTTTACCTTTTCAGCTCTGATTCTGGTCATATATTCATGATTTTCAGGAACATAAGATACCTGACCCGTCACTTTATCTTTTTCCAGACCACCTACTCTGTGTTCTAATCCAAAGGTTCCGGGAATTGCCCAGTCACGTGCCAGAGTTTTTTCATCTCGGTCATAAGGATTCCATGTTTCTTTTGCCTCTTTAATTCGCCTGGTTTTTATTTCAGGCATTTCAGATACAGATTTTATTTTCCAGGGTGCAGAACCATTGGCAATATAACCATCTGTCAATAGAATAACGGGAGTCATATGTTCAATAGCCAGTTTTGATGCTTCATAGGCATAATTAAAACAATTAGCAGGAGTACTGGCTGCTATAATAATGACCGGACTTTCACCATTTCTTCCATACAAAGCCTGAAGCAAATCTGACTGTTCAGTTTTAGTAGGCAGCCCTGTAGACGGGCCTCCTCTTTGAACATCAACAACAACTAATGGTAATTCCAGTATCATTGCAAGACCCAGGGCTTCGCCTTTTAAAGCCAAACCAGGACCTGAAGTGGTAGTAATGGCTAAATCGCCGGCAAAAGCCGCGCCAATAGCAGATGTGATGCCTGCAATTTCATCTTCAGCCTGTAAGGCTTTAACTCCGAAGTGTTTATGCTTTACCAGTTCATGAAGAATATCAGAAGCAGGGGTAATGGGATATGAACCCAAAAATAGTTCCAGACCAGATTTTTCTGCAGCTGCTAAAAACCCCCAGGCAGTGGCTGTATTACCCATAACTATTCTGTAAGTGCCTGCTGCCATTTTAGCGGGAGCAACTGTATAAGAATTGGGAATTAATTCCAGGGTTTCCGAAAAATAGAAACCTGCATTTAACACCTTTGTATTGGCTTCTATTAATTCTGGTTTAGACTTAAATTTTTTATTGAAAAATTCTATAGTATGCTCTGTAGACCTGTTGTACATCCAATAGACCATTCCAAGGGCAAACATATTTTTACTCCTGGTGATACTTTTATTGTCTAGTCCCTCAACCTCTTTTAGTGCTTCTTTTGTGAGTGAGGTCATCGCAACTTCTATCACATGATAGTTCTCCAAACTTCCGTCTTCGAGGGGATTGGATTCATACTGCGCTTTTTCTAAATTTTTTTTGGAAAAGGCATCTGTGTCCACAATTACCGTATGGCCAGGCTTTACGGCATGTAAGTTAGTTTTGAGCCCGGCAGGATTCATGGCAACCAAAAGGTCTACATTTTCTCCCGGGGCACTTATTTCAACACTGCCAATATGGACCTGAAAACCCGATACGCCATAAAGGCTCCCTTGAGGGGCTCTAATTT
>NZ_JBATKE010000022.1:0-36984 GCF_049669105.1 Eudoraea sp. | reverse complement strand
CATACCAGCAGGCCATATGCATTTCTTTCATATTAGAGAACCATTCCTTTCTTCTTTTGAATATATTCTTGTGTTCAGACCTATAAGTAAAATCGAAAAGTGCTTTAATTGATTGCCAAACAGACATATTAACAACAATATATTCGTCATGGAACACCTTAATAGAAGATTCGCTATTGTCCTCTATTAATCGCCAGATAAAACCTTCACTTCTTTCCGCCAATTGGTTTATTCGATCCAGGTTATTTACAAAATCTATCATAACAGGACTGTCCATAGGGGCTAACATACGGGCAATATTAATTTGTGCAAGGGTTATATTTTGTGAATTACAGCTCAAGATCTCGTTCAATTTCTTCCATTTCAATAATATCCTTTGCCTCCTGAACGGTAGGGACCAGACAAATTTCATCAGGAACCTGATCAAATTCAACTTTATTCGTGACTAAAACAAAAGATTTATTCGCAGCCCGGTGTGTATTTGATAGCTGAAGAAACTCCAGGATGTCATTTGAAGAAATTTTAGAGAACGAAAACAAGTTAATAATTAAATGATCGTTTTTTATATTATTATAAGAACTGTTTAGATTCTCCAGGAATTTTCTCAAGGAAATGTTTTCCTGATAAACAATAGTAGTATTCCCTGTTTTATCAAAAATCATAATTCACTATTTAATTTTCGATGCTAATAAATATATTACCGCCATACGAATAGCTACTCCGTTTTCCACCTGGTTAAGAATTATGGATTGTTTGGAATCAGCCACATCACTGGTTATCTCAACACCGCGGTTTATGGGTCCCGGGTGCATAATTACAATTTCCTTATCCAGGCCATCCAGAATTGCTTTATTAACTCCGTATTGTTGCGTATATTCCCTGGTTGTTGGAAAATAACTTATATCTAAACGTTCATTCTGAATCCGTAACATATTGGCTACGTCGCACCAATTTAATGCCTTTATAAGATTGGTCTCTACCTCTATCCCCAAAGATTCTATATATTTTGGAAGCAAGGTTCGAGGACCGCACACCTTCACATTTGCACCTTGTAACCTCAGGGCAAAAATATTTGATAAGGCTACTCTGGAATGAAGTATATCGCCTACAATTACCACATTTTTTCCAGCGACATCACCCAGTTTTTCGCGAATAGAATAAGAATCCAAAAGGGCTTGGGTAGGATGTTCATGTGCTCCGTCACCTGCATTAACAATAGCGGCATCGACATGTTGCGACAGAAAAATACCCGCTCCGGGACTGGGATGACGCATTACCACCATGTCTACTTTCATGGAGAGGATATTGTTAACCGTATCAATAAGAGTTTCTCCTTTCCTTACGGACGACTGGGCTGCAGAAAAATTAATTACATCGGCGGATAACCGTTTTTCGGCAAGCTCAAAAGACAGCTTGGTTCTTGTACTGCTTTCGAAGAAAATATTTGCAATGGTAATATCACGAAGTGAAGGAACCTTTTTAATTGATCTGTTAATAACTTCTTTGAAGTGATCGGCGGTTTCAAAAATGAGTTGAATATCTCTTTCTTTGAGATATTTAATACCCAATAAGTGTCTAACACTCAATTCGCTCATAAGTTCCTTATTTACTTACCAAATAAATAATATCCTTTCCATCATTTTCCTTCCACATGACCTTTACTTTCTCTTCATTTATAGCATCTACCTGTCTTCCTCGATAATTAGGTTGAATGGGTAAATGCCTGCTAAAACGACGGTCAATAAGGGTTAATAATTCTATTTCCTTAGGCCTTCCGAAAGACTGGATGGCCGTTAAGGCCGCACGAATACTTCGGCCAGTATAGAGCACATCATCTATCAGGACTACCTTTTTACCTTCTACCAAAAAATCAATTTTAGTGGTGCTGGCTTCCAGGGTTTTTTCTCCTCTTCTAAAATCATCCCGATAAAAAGTGATATCAAGGAGCCCCAGATTTATTTGTTTAACTCCGTAATCCTCTTTAAGAATTTTGGAAAGCCGTTGCGCAAGAAAAATTCCACGTGGTTGTATTCCTATTAATGCAGTCTCCGAAAAATCTAAATGATGTTCTAAAAGTTGACAAGCCAGGCGGTGCAGTATAATGTTAATTTCTTTAGAAGAAAGCAATACTTTTTGACTCATACGTTAGATAACATACTCTTTTCGACTACAAAAGTAGGGATTTCTCCGTAATATATAAGATGGATTGAAATATTGTATTGGTCTTTCTCCTTCAATGTTACAGAAATACGGGATAAATAAAAAAGTCCTGATGTATATATCAGGACTTTTTCTTAACTACTATTGAAGAAGACTTCTTAAAAACCTATTTTTTCTTATCGGCTTCCATCCTGTCTTTCAACGCCTGTAATTGCACATTGGCATCACCCAAAGTTGGCTTAGCCTCTTCTGCTGAAGCAGCTGCTTTCTTCTTAGCCACTTTTACATTGCGTTGTTCCTCTTCTCTAAAGATAGCGGTGTGACTTGCTACTACACGTTTGAATTCTTTGTTGAATTCAATAATCTTAAATTCAGCCTCTTCACCTTTATTCAATTTTTTGCCATCCTCTTTTTCCATATGCCGTTGAGGCACAAATGCGGTTATATCCTCATTAAAATCTATAACAGCGCCTTTATCTACTATTTCAGAGATTGAAGCTTTATGAACGGTGCCCAGGGCAAATTCCTTTTCATATTTATCCCAGGGATTTTCCGTAGTTTGTTTATGGCCCAAACTTAATTTACGACCTTCTACGTCAAGCTCTAATACTTCAACTTCTAAAGTATCTCCAACTGTTACAAATTCTGACGGGTGCTTTATTTTCTTAGTCCAGGAAAGATCTGAGATGTAAATTAATCCATCTATACCTTCTTCCAGTTCCACGAAAACACCGAAATTTGTAAAGTTTCTAACAATCCCTTTATGTTTAGAACCAACAGGATATTTAGATGTAATATCAGTCCATGGATCTGGTGTTAATTGCTTAATCCCCAGTGACATTTTACGATCCTCTCTGTCGAGGGTTAAAACTACTGCTTCGAGTTCATCGCCAACCTTTACAAAATCCTGCGCTGATCTCAAATGAGTAGACCAGGACATTTCAGAAACATGTATCAATCCTTCCACTCCTTCGGCAACTTCTAAAAATGCACCATAATCTGCAATTACAACAACTTTGCCTTTTACTTTATCACCTATTTTTATTTCATCTCCCAGAGCATCCCAAGGATGTTTTTCCAATTGTTTAAGACCTAATTGTATTCTGGATTTATTGTCATCGAAATCGAGAATAACGACATTAAGTTTTTGATCCAATTCTACAACTTCGTTAGGATGATTTATTCTACTCCAGGAAAGATCCGTGATATGAACCAAACCATCAACACCACCAAGGTCTATAAATACACCATATGAAGTAATGTTCTTGACAATCCCTTCGAGAACCTGACCTTTTTCGAGCTGACTGATAATTTCTTTCTTTTGTTCTTCAATATCAGCTTCGATCAATGCTTTATGTGAAACTACGACATTCTTGAACTCGTGGTTAATCTTTACCACTTTAAATTCCATGGTCTTGCCAACATACTGATCGTAATCCCGAATAGGTTTAACATCAATCTGTGAGCCAGGTAAGAATGCTTCAATTCCAAAAACATCCACAATCATTCCTCCTTTTGTTCTGCATTTTACAAAACCGGTTACCACTTCCTCTTTATCATGCGCAGCATTAACCCTATCCCAGGCCATGATAGTTCTGGCCTTTCTGTGTGATAATACCAACTGTCCGCTTTTATCTTCTCGGATATCAATAAGAACCTCAACTTTATCACCAATCTTCAGATTTGGATTGTATCGGAACTCATTGAGCGAGATAACACCCTCAGACTTCGCATTAATGTCGATAATGGCTTCACGGTCCGTTAGATGAGTAACCACACCTTGTACAACCTCTGCATCGGCAGTATCTACAAAATTTTCTGCAACTAATTTTTCAAATTCTTCCAGCTTGGAATCTTCAACACGCTCTATTCCTTCTTCGTATTTCTCCCAATTGAAATTCTCTAAAAACTCTTTAGGATCCTGTTTTGGAGCCTCTACTTTTTGTTCTTCTTTTACTTCAGTAGTCTCTACTACCTCTGTAATTGCTTTTTCTTCAGCCATGTGCTGATTAAATTTGTATTCCGTAGTACTTTCAGGAGTTAAACATTTCCTACAGAAGGTGTTATTTGATTTTTTTTGTTCTTCCTTTTTCTCCTGATTATTTGTAAAAAAGGAGTGCAAAAGTACAATTAAAATGTTGTTTTACAAAGCAGTGTAAGGGAAGTATTAAAATAAGGGTCGAGATTAACATATTTCTTGGTAAAATCGATGGGTATTTTGTAACTTGGGCAATACAAATAATAACAATTAAAATAAACAAAATGAGTGTTAAAGCGAAATATCAGGCAGTCCTTAATTTAGGTGAACAGTTGGGAATAAAAGATGGTGATGTGGTTGAAGCAGAAGGCGTTTTAAAGATAAAAGGGGAAGCCCATACCCAATATGAAAAAGATCTAATTTGGGATAAAATAAAAGAACTTGGTGGTGAACACCCCACAGATATAAAGGCCAATATTACTGTAGGTGATAGCTCTGTGTATCATCGCCATGTTGTGAAAAGTGGAGAGTCTCTAAGTAAAATAGCAAAGCACTATTATGGTGACCCAATGAAATATAAACAGATTTTTAGTGCGAATACAAATATTCTGAGTAACCCGGATATAATTCATCCGGATCAGGTATTGATTATACCTAACGCTTAGTTACCTAATTCATATAGAAAAAGAACGCTTTTTAAGCGTTCTTTTTTTGTTTTTCAATAACCTGAAGTGCGTAATAATGGATTCTTTCAAACTGTTCCTTTAAGCCCATGTCGCTATTGTCAAATTCAATAGCATCTTCTGCTTTCAGCAATGGTGAGGATAACCTGTTTGAATCTATATAATCTCGCTCACGTACATTTTTAAGCACCTCCTCGTAAGTTACCTTTTCTCCTTTTAAAATCAATTCCTTATAACGCCTGGAAGCCCTTATATCAGGAGAAGCCGTCATAAATATTTTAAATTCTGCATCCGGAAAAACTACGGTTCCAATATCCCTGCCGTCCATAACTATCCCCTTTTTCTTTCCCATTTTTTTCTGCATGCTTACCAATTTTGCTCTTACTTCGGGGATCACCGAAATCTTGCTCACCTGCTTAGAAACTCGCATGCTTCTAATTTCCTTCTCCACATTATTCCTGTTGAGAAACATTTCCGAATAACCTAATTCCTTGTTCAAACGAAATTTTAGTTTCGCTTTTGGAAGGAGGTCGATAAGCTTCTTTTGATCAATAATCTCGTTGGTAATACAATTATTTTCCAAAGCAAATAGGGTAATTGCCCTATACATAGCACCGGTATCTACATAAATATAATTTAAAGCGCTGGCCAGTTCTTTGGCAATAGTACTTTTTCCTGTTGACGAATAACCGTCAATTGCAATCGTAATCTTTCTCATATGTTAAAAGTAGAGAGAAATGAATAAAAGCCAAACAAAAAAAAGCCCTATTTACTTAATTCTAAGCATAAAAGGGCAAGTTAGTATTATGAATATTAGTTATAATTTCTTGGCGTTTTTTACTTTTTGGTCAGTAATGGCCTCGTCTATTACCTCGCTCATATCCGTTACGTAATGAAAAGTTAGTCCTTTTAAGTATTCCTCTTTTATTTCGAGGATATCTTTTCTATTCTCCTCTGAAAGTATTATCTCCTTTATCCTGGCTCTTTTAGCTGCGAGTATTTTTTCTTTTATACCACCTACAGGTAAAACTTTACCTCTTAGGGTTATTTCACCTGTCATAGCCAGGCTTTTTTTGACCTTTTTCTGAGCGAATAAAGAAACTAGTGACGTAAGCATGGTAATACCCGCACTTGGACCATCCTTGGGAGTTGCTCCTTCCGGTACATGAATATGAACATTATACTTTTCAAAAACTTCGGGATTTATACCAAAACTTTCTGCATTGGATTTTATATACTCCATTGCAATGGTAGCAGATTCCTTCATTACTTTACCTAAGTTCCCTGTTATATTGAGCGTGCCTTTTCCCTTAGAAAGGATAGATTCTATAAAAAGAATATCACCCCCTACACTGGTCCAGGCCAATCCGGTAACAACTCCGGCTATGTCATTATTCTCGTATTTATCGCGTTCCATCCTAGGTGGACCTAATACTTTTTCAACATCAATATTGCTAATTTTTACGTTATATGACTCTTCTGTAGCAATTGATTTGGCTGCATATCGGACCATTTTCGCTATTTGTTTTTCCAGACCACGAACACCGGATTCGCGGGTATATCCCTCAACAATTTTTTCCAGCTGGGGTTTGGCAATTTTTAAATCTTTCGATGAGAGTCCATGTTCTTTAAGTTGTTTGGGTAGCAAATGCCGTTTGGCAATTTCCACTTTTTCTTCAATTGTATATCCGGTGACATTTATTATCTCCATTCTATCACGCAAGGCTGGTTGAATCGTAGAAAGATTATTTGCTGTTGCAATAAACATGACTTTAGAAAGATCATATCCCAGTTCAAGGAAATTATCGTGAAATTCATTGTTTTGCTCAGGATCTAAAACCTCTAACATAGCAGAAGATGGATCACCCTGGTGACTAGCCCCTAATTTATCTATTTCATCTAAAATGAAAACCGGGTTTGAAGTCCCCGCTTTTTTAATACTTTGTATAATCCTTCCGGGCATGGCCCCTATATAAGTTTTACGGTGCCCCCTGATTTCCGCTTCATCTCGCATTCCACCTAAAGACATACGTACATATTCCCTGCCTAATGCTTCGGCTACTGATTTACCGAGGGAAGTCTTTCCAACCCCAGGAGGTCCATAAAGACAGAGAATTGGAGATTTCATATCATTTCTCAGCTTAAGAACAGCTAAATATTCAATTATTCTTTGTTTTACGTCCTCAAGTCCATAATGGTCCCTGTCTAAAATTTTCTGAGCCCGCTTAAGATCAAATTTATCCTTGGAATACTCATTCCATGGTAAATCCAGAAATAAATCCAAATAATTCCTTTGTATAGAATACTCAGCCACCTGTGGATTCATGCGTTGTATTTTAGCCAATTCCTTTTCAAAATGTTCGGCCACCTTTTTATCCCATTTCTTATTCTTGGATTTGGCTTGCATTTCATCAATTTCCTCATCATAAGAAACGCCACCAAGTTCTTCCTGAATAGTCTTCATCTGCTGATGTAAAAAATACTCGCGCTGCTGCTGGTCCATATCACTGCGCACTCTGGATTGAATATCTTTCTGAAGTTTCAATTTCTGAAGTTCCACATTCATATATTTTAATGTGGCGAGTGCCCTGTCCTGTAGATTGGGAATCTCTAATAAGTCCTGCTTATCTTTTACATCAAGATTAAGATTGGATGAAACAAAGTTTATCAGGAAAGAATTACTTTCTATGTTCTTAATTGCAAAGGAAGCTTCACTTGGGATGTTAGGATTATTTTTGATGATTTTTAATGCCAGTTCCTTTATCGAATCAATGATAGCCAGGAATTCCTGATCACCAGGAGAGGGTCTTATTTCATCTGCTTCTCGAATTGTAGCTGTCATATAGGGTTGCTCCGTGAGAACCTCCGTTATCTCAAATCTTTTTTTACCCTGTATTATTACGGTCGTATTGCCATCAGGCATTTTTAATACCCGTAAAATTCTGGCTACAGTTCCTAAAACATTAATATCCTTAATCCCAGGGTTTTCAGTCTCTTCGTCTTTTTGAGATACAACACCTATTACCTTCGATCCTTTATTAGCATCCTTAATCAAATTTATTGAGGCATCCCTTCCTGCTGTAATTGGAATTACTACACCAGGAAACAATACGGTATTTCGAAGAGGCAAAATAGGTAAAACCTCCGGTAGGCTTTCATTATTCATTTCCTCTTCATCCTCAGGAGTTAATAATGGTATTAATTCAGAATCTTCATCAATTCCTTGTAACGTCATATTGTCAAATTTTGAATAATTGGAATATCCCATATCATTTTATTCGGTCATTCTGTCATTTGAAGACAGATTTTCTATTATTATTTTCCTCGTATACATTATTAAACGACACATTTTTAGGTAGAAAAGACTGTTAATACAAGCTTTCCTACTTCTTAAAGACAATTCTTGTGCCAACAAATGAATATTTTTCCAAAAAAAGTGTAACATTTCTTAAATTAATAAATCTTTTATACAAAGCATTTACTTTTTGAGCCAAAATAAAGTACATACTGAAACCCTGTTACAATTGTGCCTGGAAGGTAATCAAAGTGCACAAGCTGAAATTTACAATCGCTATTATAAAGCTATGTTTAACACGGCATATAGGATAGTAAAAGACAGTGCAGAAGCCGAAGATGTTATGCAGGAATCGTTTTTGAATGCTTTTACGAAACTGAACACTTTTAAAGGGGATGTTACTTTCGGTGCGTGGTTAAAACGAATAGTCATTAATAAAAGTATTTACCATTACCGAAAACAGCAGAAAATGAAAGAGGTAGGATTAGATGACATATTGTACAAGGTCGAAGATAATGACGGAATTGCCGAGGATCATGGGAGTACAGAACAAATGGCTCAAAAAGTAATGGAAACTATGAAACGATTAAAAGACAACTACAGAATTTCTTTGACCTTACATCTAATTGAGGGGTATGATTACGAAGAAGTTAGTTCAATTATGGGTATAAGTTATGCGAATTGCAGGACTACAATATCAAGAGCGAAAGAAAGTTTGAGAAAAAAGATGATAACAGCATAATTATGAAAGAAGATCGAACATTAGAGGAATTATTTAAAACCCTGCAAGGCTCTTTTGACACAGAGGAACCGGCGGAAGGTCACCAGCAAAGATTCCTGGATAAGTTGAGCAATGCAAATGGTGTAGTAAGACTAGCGCCTAAAAAGCGTAATTGGTGGAGACCATTATCAATAGCCGCTTCTATAATATTGCTTTTCGCAGTTGGGGCTTCTCTATATACTAATCAACCATCCATGGATGAACAGCTAGCTAAAATTTCTCCGGAAGCTTCGCAAACTCAGTTTTACTTTGCCAACCTAATTGAAGAACAAATAAAAGAACTGGAGAATGAAAGCACACCTGAAACTAAAATATTGGTGGATGATACAATGGCACAATTAACTAAACTGGAAATAAACTATCAGAAACTTGAACAAGATCTAATTAATGGAGGAAATAGCAAATTAATACTAAGTGCAATGATAACCAATTTCCAAACCCGAATAGATTTACTACAAGAAGTTATGGACAAAATAGAAAATATTAAAACCTTTAAAAATTACGATGATGAAAACATTACTATTTAAATATACATTAATTGCACTACTGGTAGTTCCGGTTATAGCTCAGGCCAATGACGGAAATATGAAAGGCCAGTATACCAAAGAGAAAACTATTAAGAAGGAATATGATGTTAATACAGATGCCTTGCTTAAAATCACCAATAGTTATGGGAATCTTACTTTAAGCTCATGGAACGAGAATAGAGTCGTAATAGAGGTTCATATTAAAACTAATGGAAATAACGAGCAAAAAGTACAACAGAAACTCGATGAAATTACTGTGGATTTTGATGCCAGCAGTGCTATGGTTTCAGCTAAAACGATCTTTAATAAAGATAAAGGCTGGGGATGGAATTGGGGGAAAAATAACAATGTGAATATGCAAATTAATTATACCATTAAACTTCCTGTAAAAAATAGCGTGCATCTTAATAATGACTACGGCAATATTATGCTGGACCGGATCGATGGCCATGCCAAAATTAGTTGTGATTACGGAAGATTGGAAATTGGTGAACTACACGGGAGGAATAATGAATTAAAATTCGATTACACATCGAAATCAACTATAGAATATGTAAACAGTGCCAAGATTTCGGCTGATTACTCAGGATTTACCATCCAGAAAGCAGGGAACTTAAGCATAAGTGCAGATTATACAAATGCTGCAATAGTACAAATGGAAGACCTGGAGTATACCAGTGATTATGGCAAACTAGATGTAGATGAAGCTAATAATGTACAAGGCAATGGCGACTATATAAATGTTAAATTGGGTACTATTCACGGTAATGTAGACATCAATGCAGATTATGGCTCTGTAGCTATAGGCAATATGGCCCAGGATGCCGGAAATGTTTCTATCCGAACTGATTATACCGGCATAAAAATAGGCTATGATCCTATGTATAATTTTAACTTTGAAATTACAACAGAATATGCCGGGGTTAGTGGGAAAGATGATTTTGAAATCAGTATAAGTAAAGAAAAATCCAACGAACGATATTACAAGGGATTTTACGGCAGTGAAAATAGTGAAAACATGATCTCCATAACAAGTGATTATGGAAGTATCACTTTTACTAAAAATTGAATCGAACAATTAATAAAAAACACTTTTAGTTAAAACACATTATCATGAAGAAATTAATAACACTTGGATTAGTCTTAGGCATAGTTGCGGCAACAAATGCCCAGTGGGGTAAAAAAATTAAAGGGAACGGGAATATAGCAACAGTAGAGCGATCTACAGAAGAATATGAGGCCATAGCTGTCGCAGGATGGTTTGATGTTATCCTGGTAGATGGGCAAGAGGGTAAACTTAGTATTAAAGGGGATGAAAATTTACTGGAGTATATTATTACAGAGGTAAAGGAAGGCAAATTGGTAATTAAAGTCAAAAAAGGTTTTAACCTTCAACCTTCTTCATGGAAAAAGGATGGCGGTATTTACGTTACGGTTCCTGTAGAGAGTGTTAGTGAAGTATCTCTTTCAGGCTCGGGTGATATAGTGGGTAAGAAAACAATATCCGCTTCAGAATTCAGCACAAATATGTCGGGCTCCGGTGATATTACCCTGGATGTGGACTCTAAAACGGTAACGGCGTCAATGTCCGGTTCCGGTGACATCAATTTAAGTGGTACTGCCGAAGTATTTCAAGTACAAATTTCTGGTTCTGGTGACATAAAAGCTTATGACCTGATGGCCGATACAGTAGATGCAAGTATTTCAGGATCTGCCGATATTCAAGTAACAGCTAATAAAATGCTAAAAGCAAGGGTATCTGGTTCCGGAGATATTCATTATCGAGGAGATGCAACAATAATAGATAGTAAATCTTCGGGTTCCGGAGATATTAGCAAGGGATAGAGTTACATCAAAAAACGAACGACAATCATACCCTGGCAGAAATGTCAGGGTTTTTTATTTACCCTGGTCAGTAAAAACAATCCACTAAGGAAAAACAGTCCCAGGAATATGGTTGCATTTCTCATGCTTCCTGTAAACTGAGCAATAAACCCGTACAAAAAAGTGCCAATTACAATACCAAATTTTTCTGCAACATCATAAAAACTGAAGAAGGAAGCCGTATCCGTTGTTTCAGGGATAAACTTGGAATAGGTAGATCTCGACAATGCCTGTATGCCCCCCATGACAATTCCGACACAGCCCGCTGCTATGTAGAAATCTGTTGGTGTAATTATGAAATAGGCATATATACAGATAAATACCCATAATATATTAATCACCATAAGTGTATTAATGTTTCCAAATCTTTTTGACGCCTTAGCAGTCATGGTTGCTCCAATTATTGCCACCAACTGAATCACCAGGATACTAACAATTAATCCCGTGGTGCGTTCACTTACTGAACCCCAATTAATCTCCTGCTCTCCAAAATAAGTAGCAATTAACATAACTGTCTGTACAGCCATACTGTATACAAAAAAGGCAAGCAGATATCGCTTTAACCGAACCTCATTTCCAAGTTGATACCACACACCCTTTAATTCCTTAAATCCATTGAAAATAATATTTTTGCGCTCCCCCGTTCGTTTAACGCCCTTAGGCAGGTAAAAGAAGGTATACTGACTGAATAGAATCCACCAAATGCCCACTGTGACAAATGAATATTTCATAGCTTTGATCTCCGCTGCTTCAGCAGCATCGCTAACAATTCCAAAAATATCTGGTTTCATTACCATGGCAAGGTTTAAAAGAAGCAAAATAACGCTTCCTAGATAGCCCATGGAGAATCCTTTGGCACTTATGCCATCCTGTTGCTCGGGGAAAGCAATATCCGGCAGGTATGAATTATTGATCGCAAAACTTACCCAGAAGCCAACCAGACCAAAAAAGTAACAAGCCAGGCCAACATAAATATTTTCCAATGAAAACCAGTAAAGCCCTATACTAGAAATCCCGCCCAGGTAACAAAAAAATTTCATGAAGATTTTTTTATTGCCTAAATAATCCGCAATGCCCGATATAAGTGGTGTGATGAATGCGATGAATAAAAACGCGGCAGAAGTTAAATAGCTTATTAAGGGTGCTCTGGCAATTTCCCCTCCAAATACTGATACTTTTTCAATATCCGCTATTCTGAACAAAGCTCCATAAAAAATAGGAAATATAGCCGAAGCAATTACCAGACTATATACAGAATTAGCCCAATCATAAAATGCCCATGCATTCAATAATTTCTTACTTCCTTTTATTGCAAATGTCCTGGCCATATAATAAAAACTGCACTATATGAGCAGCTTCGAATATACAATTATTAGAGGAATCACTATTTTAAATTATCCTATTGAAAAGAAGTTACACCAAACTTCTGAGCTTCCTGTTTTGCAAGTGGAGCCCATTGCGTTAAATTCTCAATCCTGGTGTCATTTGAAGGGTGGGTGCTTAAAAATTCCGGTGGTGCATTGCCTCCTGCATTTGCCTTCATACGCTTCCAAAGTTCAGGTGCCTCATCCGGATTATAGCCTGCAATGGCCATAATCTGAAGCCCTATCCTATCTGCTTCCGTTTCATGACTACGACTAAAAGGCAGCATAAGTCCAACAGTAGAACCAATACCGTATGCCTGGTTAAACATATTTCTTGATTTATCATCCTGAATCGCAATATTTCCGGCTACTGCTCCAAGTTGCTGTAAGGTTCCCGCACTCATTCGCTGTGCGCCATGATCTGCCAATGCATGAGCCACCTCATGGCCCATTACTACAGCAACTCCTGTTTCTCCCTGGCAAATGGGCAGAATACCTGTATAAAAAACAATCTTGCCGCCAGGCATGCACCAGGCATTAATAAGAGTGTCTTTGACTAAATTATACTCCCATCGGTAATCCTTTAAATATCCCGTATATCCATTAGCCGACAACCATCTTTCCGCGGCAGAAGAAATTCGCTGCCCTACCCTCGTAATCATCTTTGCCTCCGAAGTGTTCTCAATGACATTATTTTGACCAATAAATTCATCGTACTGAGAGAAGGCCATTGGAAAAATCTGACTGTTGGGATAGAAGTTCAATACTTTTTGCCCCGTAAACGGATTTACTTTACATGAGGCGATTCCCAGTAATAATATGGATGCCAGTATAAACTTTTTAGTGCTCATTTTATTTATTATTAAGTATTAAAATACAAAATATTTATTTCCCAATAATATGTAATTCTGTAAATTCCTTTGTTACATGTATAGTATTATGCCCATTTAGCTTAACTTCTTTAAGTGGCACAATCTCGTTGTCTATCTCTATTTCCTTTATTTTAAATGGCAGGTCGATCAGATTTAATTTAAAAGTCTTGTATGGGGTAATAAATGTTCCATTTTTAAACTGTTGGATAATCAATTCATTTTCCTTACCATTCAACTTAAAATTTCTTAAACTATAACTTCCCTTGGTGTAATCATAGCCGTCCTGAGCATCTTCATAAACCGCAGATCTTTCAATTCCATATTTATAATATACTTCCAGTATCAATTCTTCAATATCCTTTTCACCCACATATTGTTGTACCGGATATTTTGGAATTATTGCGCCCTCTTTTATGAAAATTGGAATTTTATCAATATCCGCGGCAACCCATTTCTCCATACCTCCTTCAACAACCTCACCAGTCCAAAAGTTATGCCATTTTCCCTTGGGAATGTACATTCTTCTTCCTAGTGCGTTGGGTTCCTGCACCGGACAGACCAATATTTGCTCCCCAAAAATAAACTCGTCCGTTCTAAAATGGGTTTGCGTGTCTTCCTGATCATAATAGACCAATGGTTTAAGCATAGGTATGTTATCATTGGAATATTTCCAGAACATCGTATACAGATAAGGAAGAAGTTGGTACCTTAATTCAATAAACTTCCTAACTATATTGGTCACTTCCTTATCGAATGACCATGGTTCCTGATCCCCGTGATCTCCGCTGGAGTGTACTCTGAAAAAGGGATGAAAGACACCCAATTGTATCCATCGGGCAAAAAGTTCTCCGTTGGGTTGTTCTGCAAATCCTCCTATGTCTGAACCAACAAAAGACATACCGCTCATGCACATTCTTTGAACCTGTACATTTGCAATCCAAAGGTGTTCCCAGGTAGCCACATTATCACCGGTCCAGGTAGAGCAGAAACGCTGTGCACCTGCATATGCCGCCCTCGTTATTACAAAAGGACGTTTGGGGTAAACGTATTTTTTTACACCTTCATAAGTTGCCCGAACCATTTGGGTGCCATAAATATTATGCGCTTTTCTATGACTACATGGGTGACCATCAAAATCGTGCCTGGTATCTAATGGCGCTGTTTTGGATGGTACTTCCATTATGGCTGGCTCATTCATATCGTTCCATACAGCATGTGCCCCGGTTTCAGACATAAGTTCTTTATAGAGTCCAGCCCACCATTCTCTAACCTTTGGATTGGTAAAATCAGGAAAACTGCATTCCCCCGGCCAAACTTTGCCTCGCATCAAAGGTCCATCTCCCCTTTTACAGAAATAATCATTTTTTATGGCTTCCTGATATACCCAATAGTCTTTATCCACCTTAATTCCCGGATCTATCATGACCACGGTTTTAAAGCCATCTTTATACAAATCCTGTATCATGGCCTTCGGATCAGGAAACTTTTTCTTATCCCAGGTAAAACATCGAAACCCATCCATATAATCGATATCGAGATAAATAGCATCACAGGGAATTTTGAGGGATCTGAATTTGGCGGCTATTTTTTTAACATTGCTCTCCGGAAAATAACTCCATTTGGATTGATGAAAACCCAAAGCCCAAAGCGGGGGCATTTCAGGTGTTCCGGTTAAATCAGTATAATCACTGACTACCTTGGACATTTCCGGACCATAGAAAAAGTAATAGTTCATTTCGCCGCCGTCTGCCCAAAAACTCGTTATATTTCTTCTTTCATGTGCAAAATCGAAATTAGTCCTAAACGTATTGTCAAAAAATATTCCGTAAGCTATATTGTTATGCAGACCAATGTAAAATGGGATAGCTTTGTATAAAGGATCCTGGTCTTTACTATACGCATATGAATCTGTAACCCAATTGCTAACCCTCTTTCCTTTAAGGTTAGAGTGTGTAGCTTTATCCCCCATTCCATAGAAGCTTTCTGCAGATTGAGTAATTTTACTCATCTTTACCGAGTTACCTCCAAATTCGTAATTCTCCTCCCAATGAAAACCAAGTTCATCTTCATTGATGATATTTCCTTCTAAATCTGAAATCTGGGTTCTCATGGTTTTTTTATCAACCAGAACTTTGATCTTTGAAGTAATAATTAAATATTCTGTTTTGGTTTCCTTGGACTCAAGCTTGTTATAACCCCTACTAGCATCGGGACTTATTGCATATGAAAAATCTGGTTGAAAAACTTCCTCTGTAGCATATCTGAATCGTATAGCGCTATTGCGCAGAACTGTTATCTCGAGAATAACACCATTACCTGACGTAAAATAAAATTTATCTGAATCGTGCTTAAATTCGACAATACTATTGGGATATAAATTGCCTTTGTATTCTAATTCTGTATTCGTAATCATAAAGGGTGATTTTAGAGACGCACAAAAAAAAGACTTTAACTTTTAAAAGAAAAACGATATGACAACCAATTATAAACTATAACGTTATAGTTGTACAGATTTATTGGAAAACAACCACGCCAAGTGGCGGAATTGTAATCTCAACAGAAGTTTTATGACCATGCCATACGGTTTTGGAAACTTTTAATCCTGTATTTTTACTTCCACTTCCCCCATATTTTTTGGCATCACTATTAAAAACCTCCTTCAACGTTCCCTTTTTTGGAATTCCTATTCGGTATCCTTCTCTTATTACCGGAGTGAAATTACAAGCTACGATCAGGTCGTTTTTAGGCTCGTGTCCCCGGCGGATAAATGTAAGTACGGAATTCTCAGAATCTCCGTAATCAATCCACTGAAATCCTTCAGGGCTGAATTGTTTTTCATAAAGTGCAGGTGATGATCGATAAAGCTTGTTAAGGTCCTTTACCAACTCCTGAATTCCGGCGTGGTAATCATATTGTAACAAATGCCAATCCAGGCTTTGCTGAAAATTCCATTCGGAAGACTGTCCAAACTCTCCACCCATAAATATGAGGTTAGTACCAGGGTGCGTAAACATATATCCATAGAGCAATCTTAAATTAGCGAATCTTTGCCATTCATCACCCGGCATTTTATATAATAAAGATTGCTTTCCATAAACTACCTCATCATGAGAAAAAGGAAGCATGAAGTTTTCGGTAAAGGCATAGGTCATACTAAATGTAAGGTCATTCTGATGGTGCGTTCTGTAAATAGGCTCTTTTTTAAAGTATTCAAGGGTATCGTGCATCCAACCCATCATCCACTTCATTCCAAATCCTAGTCCTCCTATACTCACCGGCTTAGAGACCATAGAGAAAGAAGTTGACTCTTCTGCGATGGTTTGAATCCCTTTAAAACTACTATATACCTCTTGATTGAGTTCGCGGATAAAAGATATAGCTTCAAGATTCTCATTGTTTCCATAAATATTTGGCTCCCACTCTCCTTCTTCACGAGAATAATCCAAATATAACATTGATGCAACCGCGTCAACACGAAGACCATCTGCATGAAACTGATCCAACCAAAAGTTCGCATTACTTATAAGAAATGCACGAACTTCGTTTCTTCCATAATTAAATATCAAACTTTTCCAATCCGGATGATATCCTCTTCTTCTGTCGGGGTTCTCATATAGGGAGGAGCCATCAAAAAACCCTAAGCCATGGGCATCTTCAGGAAAATGGGAAGGTACCCAATCGAGGATAACCCCAATATCATTTTGATGAAGTTTATCAACCAGCAGTTTAAAATCTTCTGGTTTACCAAATCTGGATGTAGGCGCAAAATAGCCCGTAAGCTGATAACCCCATGAAGGATCATAAGGATATTCCATAATCGGCATGAATTCTACATGTGTAAAATTCATTTCCTTTAGGTATTTAACGAGATCTTCTGCCAGATCCACATAAGACATAAATTCATTGTCTTTTGTACGTTTCCAGGATCCAAGATGAATTTCATATACAGAATAAGGTTTGTCTAAACTATTTTTGGTTTCACGGGTATCCATCCAATTCTTATCCTTCCATTTATAAGCATTATCCCAGACTACAGAAGCTGTATTAGGTGGATGCTGACAAAATCTTGCAAAAGGATCTGCTTTCTCTGTTTTAATATCGTTATTATTTGAATGTATTTTATACTTATACAGAGCACCTTGCTCCACTCCCGGAATAAACCCTTCCCAGATACCACTTTCATCCCATCTTACGTTCAGCTGATGCTCCCCTTCCACCCAGTAATTGAAATCACCTATTACGGAGACCGATTTGGCTGTAGGTGCCCAAACAGCAAAATATGTCCCCTTCTTACCCTTGTATTTCATGGGGTGTGAACCCAAATGATTATAAAGCCGATAATGCTTACCCGCTTTAAAAAGATTGATATCAAAATCCGATAATAAGCTATAGGGAATTACATTGCCCATATTTATGTTGTTATTTAGGTTCGTTAATAATACTCATAATACCCTGCAAAGGTATCACGGCCCATCTGGGTCTTGAATTCATTTCATATCCCAATTCGTAAACTGCCTTTTCAAGCATACAATACTCTAAAAGAAATATTCTTTCCTGGCGATAACCGATATTTATATTATGTTCCTGAATCAGACTGGCATAGGTTTCCAGAAAGACTCCAATAAAGTAACGATAAAGAATCTCCCCTGCCAGAAAAAGATCTTCCTGTGAATATGCATATTCCTCCATATGGTTGAAAATTGTTGCATAAACTGCGTAGTGAAAGGACCGGAAAAGACCCGCTATATCCTTTAATGGTGGCTGCTTAACCTTCCTGTCTCTAATTGTACTTTCTGGCTCTCCTTCAAAATCAAGCAAATAAAAATCATCATCCTGAACCAATACCTGACCCAGATGATAATCTCCGTGAACGCGAATCCTTTCTCCTTTGAGTTTGGTCCAATCAAAGGTTACAAAGCGTTTTCTAATCTCATTTTTTCGCTCCAAAAACTCCTTAGCCAAATCGAGCGATAAACCTTCCAAACGATGAAGATTATTTTCAACAGTATTTAATCTATTCTGAAATTGGTATAGCAATCTATTCTTTAGCCATACCTCGTAATCTCCATTAAAATGAGTGGGTGTGAATGCCGTGTCTTCAAACTCTGAACCCAATGCAATATGCATCTCTGCGGTTCTCTGTGCCAGTACCTGAAGCTTTATGAAAATGTTCAAACCCGCCCAATCAATAATTTCAGGTGGGACATCCCTTATATTTAACCTTTCAAACAATTCCGTCTGAGGCAACTGATGAACGTTTATCCCCTTGTATTCCAGGTTGCTAAAAATTTTATGCAATTCTTTCAACATAAATTCCCAGGCATCACCTTGATTGGGAACCAACTCCTGCATTAATGCTATGGTAACGTTCACATTATCTGCGTCCATTATGCTTATACTACCCTGATAAGCCGGTGTATTTTTGTACCCTTTTCGCTCCGAAAGAAACTGACTCATTTCAAAATCGGGATTTTTATCTGCGTATATCCTTCTGAAGAACTTAATAACCGATTTATCGTTGATTATTACTGAAGTATTACTCTGCTCAAGACCCATAAAACGCGATGATTCATAAACAGTATCATGAAATCCAAGGCTTTTATGGTACCTCACGCGGGTAGTGTCATTTGGTTCCGCATTGACAATACGTTCAAAAACTAACTTCCTAAAAGCCTCAAGGTTTATCGCATCTATTATAAAACCTGCCTGTCCGTTAATGCTTAATGGGAGAATTCTTTCTTTTTCAGCAAAATTCTCGTCCGTAACAAATGCAATGGGTAAAAAATAATGCTGGTAAAATGCCTCTTCAAAGTTCACTTCGAGCAATAATCCATAATATACTTCACCCTTCTGCTGTATCCTGAAGTATTCCCGGAGTTCAATATATTTGAGTTTACTTGCTTTACCTCCATACCATCGTTGATTAACTACATAGGCCTCAAGTACATCGGAAAGAAATACTTTAATAAAGTTCTTATCATCCAACAAATTTTCCCAGGCCACATTAAATGAGTAGGGAGGCTGTAAAATAGAGTCCTGCTTTTTCTTGGACATTCTTAATTTTTAATGTGAAACAAATGAAATGGCAATGCAGGGTGTAATTCTACAAAATTCCACTCATCATACCAAAGATAACTATTGTCGGTGACAAGATCATGCATGGTCGCCCCTTCCTCAATATTAATGGATAAGTCGCTAATTGGTAGTTGTAGCATTCCTCGTTGCGAATAGTGTGAGTCAAGGTTAATTATAACCAATACTTCATCCGATTTATCTTCGTTCCATTTGTAAAAGGCTATAAGCTGGTGATTTTCTATATTACAGAACCTGATATTGTTGGTTTGTTGTAATGCTTCATGATTTTTCCTGGCCTGATTTAAACGTGTAATGATTAGGGTTAGTTTGTTTTTAATAGACCAATCCCAAAATTTGACTTCATATTTTTCCGAATTCAGATACTCTTCTTTTCCCGGCAAAGCATCAGATATCATATACTCAAAAACAGGCCCGTATATTCCAACATTGCCACATAGGGTTGCCGCCAGGGCATAACGTGCAATATGCATGGCCTCATTGGACCCTTGCAGGTGATATGGGTTAATATCCGGTGTATTAGGCCAAAAATTTGGTCGATAATACTCCTTCATTTCTGTTTGGGTAAGCTCCAGCATATATTCAATAATTTCGTGCTTATATACCCTCCATGTAAAATATGTGTATGACTGTGAAAATCCCTGCTTGGCCAACTGCTGCATTACCTTAGGTCTGGAAAAAGCTTCCGCTAAAAAAAGCACATCGGGATGTTTCTTTTTAACCTCAGCAATTAACCAATTCCAAAAATAATAGGGCTTAGTATGAGGATTATCTACGCGAAATATTTGAACTCCAAGACCAACCCATTTTAGTGTCACCGCCAACAGTTCTGACCATAGTTCTTTAAATGCCGGGGTTTCAAAATAGAAGTTTACAATATCCTGATACTTCTTTGGTGGATTCTCCGCATACTGCATAGTTCCGTCGGGCCTTTTTCTGAACCATTCCGGGTTACTTGTTATGTAAGGATGATCTGGGGCTGCCTGAAAAGCTAAATCCAGTGCAATTTCCAAATCCAGTTCTTTTGCTTTTTTTATAAGACTTTTTAGGTCTTCTTCGGTACCTAATTGCGGATGAATTTCTTTATGCCCTCCAAGCTTAGAACCTATTGCCCATGGCACTCCGGAATCTCCTGCCTGAGCATTTGTAGTATTATTTTTTCCTTTTCTGTTAACTTCACCAATTGGGTGTATTGGAGGAAAATAAAGCACATCGAAGCCCATGCCGGCTATTTTAGGCAGAAGGCGCTCACAATCATTAAAAGTACCATGTTTGCCATTCACTGGCGAAGATGACCTTGGAAAAAATTCATACCAGGTGCTGAAATTTGCTTTGAGCCTGTCTACATAAACCTTAAGGTCATCACTGGTATTAGCCAATACACGATTTGGATATTCAACAAATAACTTATGCAGTCTTTCTGAAACCGCATACTTTACAGCTTTCTCGTATAAATCTTCGCTTTGAAAAGACTCAATTAAATCATTTATATACTTTTTGTCAGCAGAACTTATCCTACTTGACAGGGTTTCCAAATGTTGTACGCCGTCCAAAAGTTCACTGTTGACGTGCTGATTATCCTTCAGCTTAGCCTCGATACCATGCTGCCAGTTTTGAGCATGATCTACCCAGGCTGAAATTCTGTAAATATAAAATCCCTGCTTAAGAACTTTAAAGGAAACCCTATGGACATCGTCGCCAAGGTGTTCCATACGTTCCGTATTAAAAGATTTCTCCGCTGAGTGTTTGTATTGGAGTTCTGCCTGAATTATATCATGTCCGTCTCCTATAACATCAGCATATACAGTAACAGATTCTCCAACGACTCGCTTAATAAAATAAGCTCCGCAGTGAAGCTGAGGAGTAATATTTTCAATTACAACACGTTGTTGCCTTAACATCATAATTTAGTTAGTTGGGTTTTGCTAAAAATAGGAAATTATCTGAAATACAATACCTCAAAGCCTCAATTTTTGCCGAATTACAAGATAATCCTGCTGTATAATCTATTTTTGGAACGCTTTTTGTTTCCTGGGTTAAGACAATATGTAAAATTTTAAAAAATTAAAAAGACAGACTTAAAATATTAATCATTAAACATTTACTATTATGAAAAAAATATCATTACTATTTGGCGCATTTTTAACTTTAATTATTTTGTCCTGTGAAGGGCCAACAGGACCTCCGGGACCTCCTGGTTTTGACGGGTTAAACGGCGAAGACGGTATTAATATTTTGGGCCAGGTCCTGGAGATTGAAGGTACTTTTGATGCCGGAAATAACTATTCTCTGTTTTATGAATTCCCACAGACAGTAGAGGTTTTCGAATCTGATGTTGTACTGGTTTACATTTTATGGGATGTTGCGGAAGATGGTAACGGAGAACCCCTTGATATCTGGCGATTATTACCTCAAACTCGTATTTTAAATCAGGGTTTGCTCCAATATAATTATGACTTTACTTTTCTGGATGTAAGTGTCTTTTTAGAATCAGATTTTGACCTTGGAACCCTTTCTCCGGGAGATACAGATAATCAAGTGTTTAGAATAGCTATTGTGCCGGCTGAATTTGCCCAATCCGCAAAAATGGATACTTCAAATATTGGGGAAGTTATGAGCAGCTTAAACATAACAGAAGCAAATATTAGCAGAATTCAATTGTAGTTACATATAGAAATTAAAGTAAAACTATCCCTGCTATATTTAGGCAGGGATTTTTTTATGAAGTTATTCTTAACTTTGAAAGGTTTTGAGTTCAAAACCGTCAAAAAATATAGAAAAAGAAAAAATAGATTATTATGAAAAAGTATGTGTGCATTATTCTTTTGATTTCCATGGGATGCAAAGGGGTTTCTCAGGAAAAAGAAGCAGTAACTGAAAAAGAGGAAGAACAAACAGAGGCATTTAAAGTGGTTAAATCTGAAGAAGAATGGCGTAAAGAACTTACGGATCTGCAATTTTATGTTCTCAGAAAAGCCGGCACTGAAAATCCCGGATCCAGTGAGTTTTTAAAAAATAAAATGGCAGGGACCTATGTATGCGCGGGCTGCGGA
Organism: Eudoraea sp.; assembly: GCF_049669105.1. Taxonomy (NCBI): domain Bacteria; kingdom Pseudomonadati; phylum Bacteroidota; class Flavobacteriia; order Flavobacteriales; family Flavobacteriaceae; genus Eudoraea; species Eudoraea sp. The sequence continues at coordinate 14,294 of NZ_JBATKE010000022.1, read as the reverse complement.
ACAGCTTTATTCAATAGCGAATACAAATTTGATTCAGGTACGGGATGGCCCAGTTTCGACAGAGAAATTGAGGGGAACGTAGCCTTTGACGTAGATTACAAAATTGGGTATAAAAGAACCGAAGAGCATTGTGCAGTTTGTGGCGGGCATCTTGGCCATGTCTTTGAGGACGGCCCCCGGGAAACCACCGGACTGAGACATTGTATAAATGGAGCCGCACTGCGTTTTGTGCCCGAAGAACAATAGCTACTTGTCTTTTGAATTACAGATCGTTAAGGGTTTTGATATTAGCTTAGAAATAAATGAATTTACAGGAAGATTACTTGATAAGTTTATTATTTGAATGCAAGCGCTATAAATCCCTTGGAGACAAAACTTTTATTCAACTGGATGATTCAGATATTCATTGGAAATATGATAGTTCCGGTAATAGTATTGCGATACTGGTAAAACATTTATCTGGGAATATGCTCAGCAGATGGACTAACTTTCTTACCGAAGATGGCGAAAAAAATGGAGAAACAGGGACTCAGAATTTGAAGCCTCCTACAAAACAAAAAAGGAAATGCTTGTTGCATGGGAAACAGGTTGGAATTGCTTTTTTGATGCAATTGAACAAATAAATCGGGAGACTTTTGAGCGTACAATCAAAATAAGAAACGAACCACATACACTCCCACAGGCCATAAACAGGCAACTGACACATTATTCCTATCACATAGGTCAGATAGTATTGCTGGGTAAAACCATAAAAGGTGAAAACTGGGTATCACTCTCTATACCAAAAGGCCAATCAAAAGCATTTAACAAGGCAAAATTCAAGGATTCATTTAAGATTCTTAACGAAGTTTAAAAGCTTTCAATTTGGTTTTGTAACTTTGCGACCTCATAAATTTAAATCACAAAAAATACTGGAATGGGCAAATTCGATATTATTGTTTTAGGGAGTGGACCTGGAGGTTATGTAACCGCAATCAGAGCATCACAACTTGGATTTAAAACTGCTATTGTAGAAAAAGAGAATCTGGGTGGTGTATGTTTAAATTGGGGATGTATCCCTACCAAAGCCTTATTAAAATCTGCCCAGGTATTTGAATATTTACAACATGCTGCGGATTATGGTCTAAAAGCAGATGGAGTGGATAAAGATTTTGATGCAGTTGTTCAACGAAGCAGAAATGTAGCGGATGGAATGAGCAAGGGGGTTCAATTTCTTATGAAGAAAAATAAAATTGAAGTTATTAATGGTTTTGGAAAATTAGCTCCCGGAAAGAAGGTAATTGTTACAGATTCTGAAGGTAAGGATACGGAATATAGTGCGGAGCATATAATTATTGCCACAGGAGCCAGAAGCAGGGAACTACCCGCCTTGCCTCAGGATGGAAAAAAAATTATTGGTTACCGTAAGGCAATGACTCTGGAGAAACAACCCAAAAAAATGATAGTTGTGGGAAGTGGGGCTATAGGAATTGAATTTGCCTATTTCTACAATGCCATGGGGACCGAAGTAACGGTGGTTGAATTTTTACCAAATATTGTTCCCGTAGAAGATGAAGAGGTTTCGAAACAGCTAGAACGCAGCTTCAAAAAAGCCGGAGTCAAAATTAAAACATCATCTGAGGTTACTCATGTTGATACCTCCGGGGATGGAGTTAAAGCTACCGTAAAAACCGCTAAAGGAGAAGAAATCCTGGAAGCCGATATAGTGCTTTCTGCAGTGGGTATTAAATCAAATATTGAGAATATTGGCCTGGAGGAAGTAGGTATTGCTACCGATAGAGATAAAATTCTTGTAAATGATTACTATGTAACCAACATTCCGGGGTATTATGCCATTGGTGATGTTACCCCGGGGCAGGCACTTGCGCATGTTGCTTCTGCAGAAGGTATTCTTTGTGTAGAAAAAATAGCCGGAATGCATGTAGAACCTTTGGACTATGGTAACATTCCCGGTTGTACTTATTGTATGCCGGAAGTTGCGTCTGTAGGCCTCACAGAGAAACAAGCTATAGAAAAAGGCTATGAACTTAAAGTTGGTAAATTCCCTTTCTCTGCAAGTGGCAAAGCTAAAGCTTCAGGGAATCCCGATGGCTTTGTAAAAGTGATTTTTGATGCTAAATATGGCGAATGGCTAGGCTGTCATATGATAGGTGCCGGCGTAACAGATATGATTGCCGAAGCAGTAGTTGCCCGTAAATTAGAGACAACCGGACACGAAATCCTTAAGGCTGTTCACCCACATCCAACAATGAGTGAAGCCGTAATGGAAGCGGTTGCAGATGCATATGGAGAAGTTATTCACCTTTAGTCCGGTTAATCAATAAAATATATATGCTTAAAATATTTCAACTAAGTGCAATTCTGGAAGGTATCTCCTATTTGCTTTTATTCAGTTTTAGCATGCCTTTAAAATATTGGGCAAATATCACTGAACCTAATGTTTATATTGGTTATATACATGGCTTTTTGTTTATAGCCTATATGATTTTGGCCTTAGTCTTTTCGATTGAAAGGAAAATAGCTCCTAAAAAAATAGTAATGCTTGTACTGGCTTCACTTCTGCCTTTTGGCACATTCTATATGGATGAGAAATACCTAAAACCACTTGCAACCTCATAAAAAACTTCGGATTGCCAACTCATAGCTTTGTAAACCAAATCCTAATATAACGCCTTTAGCCCCGGATGAGATATAAGAAACGTGCCTAAAATCTTCACGTTTATGTGTATTCGAAATATGCACCTCTACTACTGGCGTATTTATAGCCTTAACTGCGTCACCTAAGCCGACAGAAGTGTGCGTATAACTAGCGGCGTTTAAGACTATCCCGTCATAAGAGAAGCCCACTTCCTGAATTTTATCTATTAGTTCGCCTTCTATATTAGACTGGTAATACTCCAGTTCCAAATCCTTAAATTTTGATTGTAAATCAGAAAAGTAAGATTCAAAGGTTTTTCCACCGTAGATTTCAGGTTCTCTTTTCCCCAGAAGGTTAAGGTTCGGGCCGTTAATAATTATAATTTTCATAGGGTTAAAAGTAATAAAATGTATAGTGCAAAAAAAGCACATGAAATACACTTCGTTTATAATATATTTTTAGTCTGTCAATCAGATTATTCATAGGCATATTAACAACTGGTTAAACTGCTTCTTCCGCAAACTGTATATCTGAATTATAGAGATAAAAAAAATCGAAACTTCAAATTAAGAGAAACAAGCAATATCTTTATAGTATGAATTGGAAACAGGCCGAAACAGATTATGAATACTATTTGAAGATAGAACGTGGTTTAGCGGCCAATTCCATTAGCAATTATATAAGAGACGTAGAAAAACTAAGAATATTCCTGGAAAATAATGGAATAGATAAATCCCCTATATCCCTGGATCGTGAAACTTTGCAACTTTTTATATATGAGGTAGCCAAAGAAGTAGGCCCAAGGTCTCAGGCTCGTATAATTTCAGGGCTCAAAAGTTTTTTTAATTATTTAGTTTTTGAAGATTACCGTAAAGACACTCCTTTAGATTTAATAGAATCTCCAAAAATAGGCCGAAAACTCCCAGACACCCTTTCAACTATAGAAATTAATAGTCTTATTAAAGCTATTGATTTATCTACGCCGGAAGGTGAACGTAACAGAGCCATGCTGGAAACACTCTATGGGTGCGGGTTAAGGGTCTCTGAATTAATCGGGCTCAGAATATCTGATCTCTTCTTTGAAGAAGATTTTATCAAAGTTACGGGAAAGGGAGATAAACAACGTTTTGTTCCAATAAGTGATGTAAATAAAAAATATATTACTATTTATCGAAAAGAGGTGCGCAATCATCAAAAAATTCAAAAGGGATTTGAAGATATTTTATTTCTCAACCGAAGAGGAAAGAAACTTACACGAGCTATGATCTTTACAATCATAAAACAACTTGCTGTTAAAATTGATCTATCCAAAAATATAAGTCCACATACTTTCAGACATTCATTTGCGACTCATTTATTGGAAAATGGTGCCGACTTACGTGCTATTCAGCAAATGTTAGGACACGAAAGTATTACGACAACGGAAGTGTACATGCATTTAGATCGTTCACATCTTGCAGAAGTGGTGAACAAATTTCATCCGAGACAAAACTAGTTACTGCCTGCTCTTAACTTTTAATTCTATGGCTATTCATCTGTAAATGAACTATATTACTTGTTTCGTACCCAAAGGCCAATACTTTTAAAATTGTATCTATAAAGTGCGACATCTGATGATTTTTTACCAAGATAACCTCAGAAGTTATGTGTTTGACTATATTTATCTCGAAAATCAAAAATATAGATCATGCGAAAATTAGTATTTCTTGCGGTATTAATAGGGTTTTGTTTCAATTCTCTGAAGGCACAACAAACCAAAGACGAAGTCCTTGTGGAATTAAACAAGAAATCTGAAGCTTATGCCAACATAGCGCAGAATATTTGGGAATTTGCGGAAATGGGATACTTAGAAGAAAAAAGCTCCGCTTTGCTTCAAAAAACAATGAGTGATGAGGGTTTTACGATAAAAAAAGGTGTGGCGGGTATTCCGACCGCATTTATCGCTGAATATGGTAGTGGTGCACCAATAATTGCCATCTTAGGGGAATATGACGCACTTCCCGGCTTATCTCAAAAGGCGGTACCTGAGAGAGAATCTGCAGATAAGTCGGCTGGACATGGATGTGGTCACCATCTTTTTGGCACTGCTTCTGCAGCGGCAGCTATAGCGGTAAAAGACTGGATGCAAGCTAGTAATACAAAAGGAACCATTCGCTTTTATGGCTGTCCCGCAGAAGAAGGTGGCTCTGGTAAAGTATATATGGTGCGGGATGGATTATTTAACGATGTAGATATCGCTTTACACTGGCATCCAGGTGCCGAAAATGAGGCAAACGCAGGTGCCGCACTTGCAAATAAATCCGCTAAATTTAGATTTTACGGAATTTCTGCCCATGCTGCGGGTTCTCCTGAAAAAGGGCGTTCAGCCCTTGATGGGGTGGAGGCCATGAACGTAATGGTAAATATGATGAGGGAACATATTCCGGAAGAAGCCAGGATACACTACGTCATTACAAATGGCGGCAAAGCACCTAATGTTGTACCCGATTTTGCAGAAGTTTACTATTATGCCCGACATGATAAAAGAGATGTTGTGATCAATATATTTGATCGTATTGTTAAAGCAGCAGAGGGAGCCGCATTGGGTACCGGAACAACTACCGATTATGAATTAATTGGAGGTACCCATGAACTATTGCCAAATCTGACATTACAAAAATTAATGTACGACAATCTTACAAAGGTCCAAGGCATTACCTATACACCAGAGGAAATAGTATTTGCAGATAAGATTGCAAAAACTATGGGGTATGACAAAGCTGATTTGGAAATTGCTGAAAACATTCAACCTTACAATACCGTTGGCGAGTCTGCGGGCTCGACAGATGTGGGTGATGTAAGTTTTACGGTACCTACAGCAGGTATGGGTGCGGCAACCTGGGTTCCCGGAACTCCGGCTCATAGCTGGCAGGCCGTGGCTGCAGGTGGGACAACAATTGGTAAAAAAGGAATGATGGTAGCGGCAAAAACCCTGACACTAACTGCAATAGACCTTTTGGCTAACCAGGAGCTAATTAATGAGGCGAAAGCTGAATTTTCAGAACGAAGAGGAGCAGATTTTGTTTATATCCCATTATTGGGAGACAGGCCACCTGCCCTGGACTACAGAAAATAACAAACCCTTATTTAATATTGCACAATGACGGTTTCCTATGGCCGGGAAAAAATATGTTTACATTTAATGAGAAAGCATGTAACAATCCGGAAATAAAACCTACTAATAGATAATTCACTACCAACCCGAAGCGTGAACAACGAACTGGAACACAAATTTGTTACGGAACTTGAGAATAATCAGAATATTGTTCACAAGGTGTGTAGTTTATACACCACGAACAGGGAGGCACACAATGATCTTTTTCAGGAAATAACCATTCAGCTATGGAAAGCATATCCGAAATTCAGAGGAGAATCCAAATTCAGTACATGGATGTACAGAGTAGCTTTAAATACAGCTATAACGCTGTACAGGAAATCGAAAAGAAGTATAAAAACACAGGATTTTGATTCGGTTATTTTTAGAATTAAAACAGATGAATATGATGCCACCGAGGAACAACAACTTCAGTTAATGTATAAAGCTGTGAGGCAGCTGGGAGATATTGAAAAAGCATTGGTATTTCTTTACCTGGAAGACAAAGATTACCGTGAAATTTCCGAGACACTGGGAATTAGTGAGGTGAATGCCAGGGTGAAAATGAACCGTGTTAAAAATAAACTTAGAACCATACTTAATCCCTAAGGTTATGATGGATGAATTAGAATTACTAAAGAAGGACTGGCAAAAAAAGGAGGAACACCATCCTAAATTGTCCTTTGACGAAATCTACAGGATGATTAAAAAGAAGTCATCCTCTACCGTTAAATGGATTTTTTACATAAGTATAATCGAATTTGTCTTTTGGGCGGTTCTTAATTTAATTTCCTATAGTAAGGAATCCTTGGAGCTTGAAAAGACCTGGCATATTTATGAAATTACAACCACGCTTACAATCATAAATTATATTGTATTAATTTATTTTATATATAAGTTTTATTCTAATTACAAACTCATATCCTTAACGGAATCTTCGAGAAAATTAATGAAGACCATCTTAAATGTGAAAAGAACAGTCTCCCAATATGTTTGGTTTAACATAGGAATATTTGTAGCCTACTTAATTGTAAGTCTTTATGGTAATCTGAATTATGGTGCAAGCAGCGAACAAATTAAGGTAGCTGCCTCACAGGCAGGAAATGAAACGCTTTTTTGGGTAATGCTATTTGGAATGGTCCTTGTGGCTATTACCATTGTGTTGATCTTGATCTGGTTTTTCTATAAACTGCTTTATGGAATACTTCTGAAAAGGCTTCGCAAAAATTACAACGAATTAAAAAAGCTGGAGGTTTAACCTCTCCATTTACGTTGTTTGTTTTTCTCTTCATATGCCTGCAATTCCTTTTCGGGAATTACTTTTAAGAATGAAGGATGTTGTTCAATGGCATATTCAAGTTTTTCTATTATGGAATCAACAGATTCATTGTCATAATCTATCTCCAATGGTTCTTTAATAACCAAAGACTGTAGAATACCCTTTTTCTTAATAAGTAGTCCTTGTTTATCAAACGACCTCCTGAAACCATCTATAACCACCGGTACTACCACAGGTTTGTACTTTTTAATAATATGTGCTGTCCCTTTTCGAAGGGGCTTCCAAGGTGTAGTTGTCCCTTGTGGAAAAGTGATGACCCATCCATCATTCAGAGCCATCCCAATATTTGAAATATCACTCATCTTAACCTGCCTGTTGACTTCCTTTCCTTCCGCACGCCAGGTTCTTTCTATACTCACGGAACCTACGTAAGCGAACATTTTTGTTAAGAGACTCTTTCTCATGGTTTCCGCCGCGGCCACATAGTAAATATTCAATTTGGGGTTCCATAAATATCCTATATTTTTTATGGAATCATCCCTTCCGTGTAAACTTGCATTAAACACATGGAACATGGCAACCACATCAGCAAAATAGGTCTGATGATTACTTACAAATAATACATTTTTATCAGGAAGGTTGCGTATTATTTCAGAACCTTCTATTTCAAGAGTATTAAAACCTTTATACCGCTGATGGGTGATAAGTCCCAAACTGCGAATTAACCACTTCTTTATAAATAAAATATGTCCAAATGGATTTTCCTTAAATAACCCCATAGACTACAAAACTACAAAATATGACTTATAACACCTGTTTGAAAAGTTCTTTGATTTCACTTAGCATCATCGCCGTTGCTCCCCAAACGGTATAACCCATTAATTTAAAGGCAGGTACCTCAATATTATTTGCGTAAGAAGTTGTGAGAATCTGAGTGGTCATTTTAGAATCATCCATAAAATCAATCAGAGGTACCTCAACCAATTCCTCTACTTCATCTTCCTGTTTTACAAAAGGTTGTCTTTTATCATATAACCCTATATAGGGTCTTACTTCAAAATTACTTGGCGGGATATAAATTTCGCTTAAAGATCTGATTATTTGAATATCCCCCGGTTTTACACCAACTTCTTCATGAGTTTCACGCAAGGCCGTTTCAAGTAAATCTTTATCTTTTTTTTCAGCTCTCCCTCCGGGAAATCCAATTTGATTAGAATGTACCCCGGGATAGGTGTTTCGTAAAATGAGTAACAGATTTGTTAACTGCCTTTCATCTGGATAAAATAAAGCGACAACCCCTGCCTTTTTTGGAATTGTGTTCTTCCTTTTCATTGCTTTTAACTCCTGAATACGGATTTCAGGAGCCATTTTATAGTGTGAAGGTGTCCCCGGAAGAGGGAGTTTTTTTATTTTTGCTACCTGAAGTGCAAAATCATTATAATTCATGTCTTATTTAAAATTTACCTGCCTTGCAATATTACCACTATTTTTTTTTGGTGCATGCAAACAATCCCCGGCTTCAAACCCCAAGGAAGAAAATACAAAACCCCTTAAAGTAGAGACCGTAGTAGCAGATACAATAGCTGAAATCAAAGAGGAGGAAACATTTTTACTCACCGAAGAAAATGCCATAGATTTCTTTTTTGATTACCAAAAAAATCTAAAAACTACCAAAGTAAAGCTTACTACCAGTTTGGGTAGTTTTACGGTACAGCTCTATGATAATGTCCCTTATCACAAGGCAAACTTTATTTACCTCACGAAAAAAGGATATTTTGACAATACCATGTTCCACAGAGTTGTAAAAGATTTTATCATACAGGGAGGCAATGCAGACAACGTTGAAACGGCCCGTAAACGAAAAGAAATTGGCAGATACCTTCTACCTCCTGATACCAGAAAAGGTTATAAGCATCACAGAGGAACAATTTCTATGCCCAGTAGTGAAATAGATAATCCGCATATGCTTGCCTCTCCTTATGAGTTTTTTATTGTTGTGACAAATCCCGGTTCCTACCATTTAGATGGCGATTTCACACCCTTTGGAAAAGTTATTAGTGGTATGGATGTGGTTGATAAAATTAACCGGCAACCTGTAGATACCGGAGACTGGCCTATGCAAAATATCAATATTCTTAAAGCAGAAATTGTTGAATGATTATTTAGTTTTATAAATAGAGGGAAGTGCAATTTTGTATTTTACTGCCACTAAACGAATCCCAATAACTATTAGGAAAGAAGCCAGATAAACGTATTCATCACCTAAAGGCAATTTTCGTAACAGGAAATAACTCAACCCTCCCACTACACAAGCTGTGGCATATATCTCTTTGCGAAAGATAACCGGTATTTCATTACATAAGATATCTCTGATAACGCCTCCAAAACTAGCTGTTATAGTACCCAAAATAATGCACATTACAGGAAGTAAGTTAACGTTTAGGCCCTTTTCTATTCCGACCATAGTGTACAAACCTATTCCAAGCGTATCAAAAAAGAATAATGATTTTCGTAAATATCTAAGTTTTTCCCTGAAAATAATGGCCAGAATAACAGTCCCTATAATGGTAATTATATAAGTAGATTCAAGCATCCAGGCCACAGGAGTATTGCCAATAAGCAAATCTCTAAGTGTACCACCTCCTACCGCTGTGACAAATGCAATTATAAATACTCCAAATAGATCCAGGCGTTTATCCATGGCTACAAGCACACCAGATATTGCAAAAGCTACAGTGCCAAGCAGATCCATTAAAAAGTAAAACATAATTCCTCCTTTTTAGATATATCTTATTTTGAGCGTTAAAACTATAAAAATAAACTTAGCCAGGACAAGAGGCTATAAAAGAATTGATTTTTGTAAATATGACAATATTATCGTAAACTTAAATCATGGGAACTGTGAAGTAAAATCAACCCAATGTAGCCTAGATTGAAATTATAATATGGATTTAAAAAAAGGACGCCTCAACACTGGTTATTTCTTTCTTGGGTTATTTGCCATTTTCATTGGGTTATATCCATTGCGATTTATTGGACTTCCTTATGAACAAAGTCTTTTAGGATCAAAATCCGAGACACTACTAAATAGTTCTATCTATCTGGCCGCTTTTTATACGCATATTTTTTTAGGCGGACTTGCCCTGCTAACGGGGTTTTCTCAATTTTACAAAAAGCTTAGAAGAAAAAGACCAGCGTTGCATAGGGTTTTAGGGAAAATTTATGTTGGAGCTGTCTTCCTAAGCGGGATTGCGGGATTGAGTATTGCTTTTTTTGCTACAGGAGGGATAATTCCCGCTCTTGGATTTGCGGGATTAGCCTTACTTTGGCTTTTTACCACTTCAAATGCCTACATCAGTATTAAAAAAATGAATATTGATGCACATCAGCGCTGGATGATCCGAAGTTACGCCCTCTGCTTTGCCGCTGTTACACTTCGTCTTTACCTGCCTTTATTCACTGGGTTAATGCAGATGGACTTTATTCCGGCTTATAAGATTATTGCCTGGTTGTGTTGGGTCCCAAATATTCTTATTGCGGAGTTTTTTATCGTAAGAAGACTTAACTGAATCTTCTGATTGTTTAGAGGACTCCCTTTCTGCCTATTTAGAAGTAAAAAATGATAAAATAGAGTTATTTTTTAAGAAAATTGAGTTTATTTTTATCATTACTTTTAGAAAATGATCTCTTAGTATCTAAAATCAATCCATTATAGCTAAAAATGAGCTAATAGGATTAAAATAACTATTGTTAAGTAAAATTCTTCTTATAACAATATTTAAGAAGAAAACCTGAAGTCTTGTATTCATGAAATTTTTATTTCTAATAATTTTCATAGTAATAATGTCCAAACCTTTTGTTCTATTTGATTTCTCTAAAGAAAGTAATATTCAAAACTGGAGTGTGGTGAATGATGGTGTAATGGGAGGTCTGTCAAAAGGGAACTTCTCAGTTAATGATAAAGGAGATGGCTTTTTTACTGGGCATGTATCTCTCGAAAATAATGGTGGTTTCTCTTCCGTTCGTTACAATTTCGAATCAAAATCGGTAAGCAGTTATAAGAAAATTACTATACGTCTTAAAGGCGATGGTAAGCGATATCAAATAAGGGTAAAAACCAGGGTTTCAGATTATTATTCATATATCGCCTATATTAATACTAATGGAGAATGGCAGACTTTGGAAATTCTGTTTTCAAATATGATCCCGTCATTTCGTGGAAATAAACTAGATCTTCCCAATTACCCTGGGGAATATATGGAGCAATTTGCGATTTTGATTGGCAACAAAAAAAATGAAGATTTTAAATTATATCTTGACAAAATAGAATTAGAATAGCCAGCATATACAACTTAAAATATTTTATAATAAAAAACCAATATGAATAAACAATACCTCCTGCTCCTTTTAATCTTTTTTGTTGTGGCCATGAATGCCCAGAATATTAAAGGATTTAAACCTGAAAATTTAAAAAAACAATTAGATCTGGAAGCCTCTTTTGATGCCAAAATATCCACAGGTAATTTGGATTCCTGGATGAAAAAAATGGCTGCCCGGCCCCATTATGTAGGTAGTGAATATGGAAAAGAAAATGCAGAATGGATTTTGAAGCAATTCAAATCCTGGGGCTATGATGCAAAAATAGAAACCTACCAGGTTCTCTTTCCTTATCCTAAAGTTAGAATTCTCGAATTAACAGAACCCAAAGCATATAAGGCTAAATTAACTGCAGTACCCGTTCCTGGTGATAAATATACTGAGCAGGGAGATGAGTTATTACCCAGCTATAATGCATTCTCTACGGACGGTGATGTTGAGGCAGAACTCGTATTTGTGAACTACGGCATACCGGCAGACTACGAAGAGCTGGAAAAACTGGGAATAGACGTAAAAGGAAAAATAGTTATCGCTAAATATTACGGATCCTGGCGCGGAATTAAACCAAAATTAGCCGCTGAAAAGGGAGCTATAGGCTGTATCATTTATTCAGATCCTGAGGATGACGGTTATGTTCAGGGAGATGTTTATCCAAAAGGGGCATTTAAAAATAAGACCGGAGTGCAACGAGGATCTGTAATGGATATGCCTCTTTACCCCGGAGATGTCCTTACACCCGGTTATGGAGCCACAGTTGAAGCTGATAGATTGGACAGAAAAGACGCTCCTACAATAACAAAAATACCTGTATTACCTATTTCCTATGAAGATGCTGAACCATTGATCGAAGCACTTGGAGGTTTGGTCGCTCCTGCTTCATGGCGGGGAGGATTACCAATTACCTATCATATAGGACCAGGGCCTGCAAAAGTTCATTTAAAACTTGAATTTGACTGGCAATTACAACCGGCTTACAATGTCTTAGCCACCCTTTCAGGTTCCGAATTTCCAAATGAATGGGTTTTGCGTGGCAACCATCATGATGCGTGGGTGCATGGTGCTGCCGATCCTGTGAGTGGTATGGTGGCTTTAATGGAGGAAGCGAGAGTAATTGGTGAATTAGCTAAAAAAGGACAGCGCCCAAAAAGAACTTTGGTATACTGCGCATGGGATGCCGAGGAACCAGGACTGATTGGCTCAACGGAATGGGTGGAACATCATAAAGAAGAACTGCAGAAAAAAGCCGTTGCATACATTAATACCGACGGGAACGGCAGAGGTTTTTTCAACGCTGGGGGCTCCCATACCCTGCAGACCTTGGTAAGTGAAGTAGCCGAGGTTGTTTCAGATCCCCAGAAAGGTGTTTCTATTAAAGAAAGAAAAATTGCAAAGGACATGATAAATGGAGGAGATGATAAATTTGAGCTTTATGCCCTGGGCTCAGGATCTGATTACACTCCATTTATTCAACATGCGGGAATTGCTTCGCTAAATTTAGGATTTGGCGGCGAAAATGCCGGTGGAGAATATCATACTATCTATGATACTTATACCCATTATAAACGTTTTAAGGATCCTGAATTTGCCTACGGGGCGGCCCTGGCAAAGACAGCAGGCAGAATTGTATTGCGACTCGCAAATGCCGATATTTTACCATTCGCATTCGACCCCTTGCGTGAGACAGTATCAACCTATCTTGAGGAAGTAATTAAGTCTTGCGAAACCATGAGAGAAGCTGTGGAAAAACATAATAAGCTGATCGATGAAAATGCCTTTTATCTGGCCTCAGATCCGGTTAAACCCTTTATTGAACCTAAGAAAAAAGAGCATATACCTTATCTGGATTTTACACCTATTCTAAATAGTATGATCAGCCTCAGGGCAACAATTGTTTTGTTCAATTCAATAGATATAAATTCACTTTCTGATAGCGAACTTGAAACAATGAATAAGCAACTAATGCATTCCGAACTTGCTTTAACAGATGCCTCCGGATTACCCAGAAGACCATGGTACAAACATCAGATTTATGCACCAGGCTTCTATACCGGTTATGGAGTTAAAACCTTACCTGGTGTTAGGGAAGCTATAGAGCAAAAAGAATGGCCGGAAGCTCAGGAACAAATCAAAAAACTAGCTCAAACCCTGAATAATTTAAATAATCATATTAAATCTATTTATTCCATTACTAAGAATAAATAGTCATATTTTAAAGTAATCCCGTTAATTAAATAATAATGATTTCAAACAGATACGTCTCATTTATTATCGCATTAATAACAATAGGCTTATTGGCACACTCATGTAGTCAAAAGTCAAAAATACCAAAGGAAACTCCCTTAACTTACAAGTTGGATTCTTTATCTGCAGCGACCTTGGTTGATGTAAGTCAGGAGTATATTTCGCCAAAATTGGCAGATGGATTAAAATTGGACTTATGGGCATCAGATTCATTGGCTCCGGATCCCATTGCCATTGACATAGATGATGAAGGCAATGTATATCTAACGAGAACCAACAGGCAAAAAAATTCTGAATTTGATATCAGGGGGCATCAGGATTGGATGACGGCCTCCATTAGTCTACAAACGGTAGAAGACAGGCGTGCTTTTTTGCGCAAAACATTCGCTCCTGAGCTCAGCAAAGAGAACGAATGGTTTCCTGATCTAAATAACGACAGTATACACGACTGGAAGGATCTCACCGTTGAAAAAGATGAAATATGGAAACTGGAAGACACCGACAAGGATGGTGTTGCTGATGTTTCCAGACGTATTTTGGAAGATTTTAATGAAGAAATTACAGATGTTGCAGGCGCCTTATTAGTGCGGGAGGATGATATTTTTGTTGGTATAGGACCCGATATG
>NZ_JBATKE010000021.1:0-7237 GCF_049669105.1 Eudoraea sp. | reverse complement strand
TTACTATCTGTGGGCCTCATTCCATAAAAAAGGTCTTCTTTATAAAAGGCTCCTTCGCGTTCCATGACTTCTCCGAGAATAATGGGTTCCGAATCGCCCGGAAGCGGCAACCTAACTCCATAAACATCAGTGGGTCCCCAGATATCGCCATCTTCAATCCCGTGAGTGATAGGGTGATTTTTGCCAGTTTCAGCTACAATTCCCCTGGTACTTTGATGCTTGTGGTGCCCGTGATGAGAAATCCATTTCTCACCTAAAACCAGGCGCCCAAAACCGTCTGCCCATTCTTTTTTGTCACCGGCATACCCATTGCTGTAATGTTTGAAATTAGACTTGGATTCCGAATCAAAATTAAAGGCGTGGGTAGCTGTTCGGATACCAATGACCGGCCTGCCACTTTTCAAATAACTATCTATGATTTGCATTTGTTCATCCGGTAGTGCCCTAAATCTGGTGAAGATCACCATCACATCTGCTGTATTCAAGGCATCCAGCCCGGGAATGTTTTTGACATAATTTGCATTAATTATCCCCGGTGCAGCCGAATCCTGAGCAAATAGCACGGTACACCTGAAACCATGTCTGGTGGATAGGATTTTGGCCAGCTGTGGTAAAGCCTCCTCAGATCGGTATTCCTCATCTCCTGAAATTAATACGACATGTTTAGTCTCGTTGGCTTCCGCATTAAATGTGAGCCATTCTTTAGGACCTGGTTCTGGCTCTTCTGAAGTTTTTTTATCTGTTTTTTGCCCGCAAGCCGTTATCAAGAGACAACCAATAAATAGGACGAATGCTTTTTTCATATGTAAGGTTTAATTGCGGGCTAATTATCAGATTTCCATGCCTTTTTTTATAAAAGCATATCCCTTGGTGTACACTTCCTCCATTGGTGAATAATCGCGCCAGACATTAATTGCATTGGCAAATTCAGGAATAATTGTACTAAAAGCTTCAATAGTAAGCCAGCCCATATAATCGATTTCCTTTAAGGTCCTGAATACTTCATCCCAGTTCACTTGTCCGCTTCCGGGGGTGCCCCGGTCATTCTCACTAATATGTACATGCTTTAAATAGGGAGCGATGGTCTTAATTGCTTCGGCCTGACTTTTCTCTTCAATGTTACCGTGGTGTGTATCGTACATGGCACCAAGACTCGGATGATTTACCTGCTCAGCCAATGTCTTTAAATCGGCCATGGTGTTGTAGAGGTAACATTCAAACCTGTTTAATGCCTCAGGTGCAAGAATAATATTGGCCTCCCTGGCAAGTTCAGCCGCTTTTTGCAACATTTCAATACTCCATTGCCTTTCTTCCTCCTTAGGGGGCTGACGTGTGAAATACGCAAAGCTGGAATGGAATGGGCCACAAATTACCTCGGCATTTAGAGCTGCTCCCATATCAATGGACCATTTTAGCTTCTCTAAGCCAGCCAGGCGGGTATTTTTATCAGGACTGGCAATATTTTCTTCCGGGGCCAGAGAGGCAACGCAAGTAATTCCCATTGCTATATCGGAGAAATACCTGCCAAGCTTGGAATAGTGTTGTTCATTACCTTCACCTAAAAATAATTCAATCCCGTCGTATCCGGTTTGTTTTAAGGTATCAACAATGCCATAGTGATGCTCCGTAACATGGTTTGTCCAGAGCAACATATTCATTCCAATTTTCATTTCAAAAATTTTATAGGCGTAAAACAGAAAGAAAACCACTGTCAAATAAATTGACAGCAGTTCTTGTTATATTAAAACTACAATTAACAGGCTAGGCCACTACAGGCTCCGCCTTGCGATTTTTTATCCAGAACCAAAGAATAGTGAACAGCACAATTAAGATCGCGGGAAATATAACCATAGTGCCTAAAGTTTCCTGCCCGGCCACTAATTCCAGCTCATCACCGGTGAGTCCCATGGAAGCAGCTTCCGCTTTATCCGTATCAATCCATTTGCCTATAATAGGCTGAAATATGGAGGTTGAAAACATTCCAACTGCACCTATAATAGACATTCCAAGGGCCCCGCTTTTTGGTATTTTGGCTGCGGTAAAACCAATCATATTCGGCCAGAAATATGCTATACCCAAGGCAAATATTACAGCTGCTACATAGGCCATTCCCCCTGTTTGAGTGCTAAAAAGGTAAATACCAAGCGTTGCCAGAATTGATGAGCCCAGCAATACTCCGGTCTGATCAAATTTGCCTACAACAACGCCTCCAAAATATCTTGCTACCGCCATTAGCCCGGTAACCAGGGCTAAAATAAGCATGGGTTGAGCGCCACTTTTTGCCAGGATAAGTCCCACCCATTGCTGAGGGCCAAACTCCGTAATTGCGGTAAGCGCCATGCAGGCCATCATAAAAATAAATAGCGGAGAGAACATGGCTTTTAGATTACTTCCAATGGATGCGGCTTCCTCAATTTTTGCCTTAGGCCAGGCTTGTCCGAAATAGAGGTAAGCGTAAATTAAGGTCGGAATTAAAATAACCCATATTTGGGTTTCCCAGCCCAATCCGGCATCCGTCATAAATTTTGAAATCAGACTTCCAATAACGATTCCTCCGGGAAACCACATATGAAATCTGTTCATCATTTTACTCATCCTGTTTCCCTGATAAGCATCGGCAATCATTGGGTTACAGGCCGCCTCTGTGCAACCATTACCAAGGCCAATAAGTAAAGTGGAAATTAGCAGTCCTATATAACTACCGGAATAAATTGTCATAATAATGCCAACTGCGTGAGCAAAAAAGGCGAATTGCATAATTCGTTTCCCACCAACGGTATGATAGATCAATCCTCCAATAACCATGGATATTGGAAAACCTAAAAACCACATGGAGTTAATAAAACCTAATTGCTCGGCTGATAAACTAAGTTCTTCTCCCAGTTGAGGCAGTATGCCTGCTCGTATGCTAAAAGAAAAAGCAGTGGTAATCAGGGCAAAACAACTACCATAAAAAAGCCGTTGAGAATTAATTTTGGGGGCGCTTGTTGTGTTTTCCATTTGTTTAGTTTTGGTTGATTTACAAACTCATATTTGTGAAAAAGAGTTATTTTGAAAATATAAGTTTAATGTCTTTTTTGCTAAAATCATAATTAATTTTCAATTGTCTTATCTCATATTTGAAAAATACCTTAATTTTTTGTCTAACTGATAAATTTTATTGATAATTGATTTTTAGCTAATTTAGAACAAAATACGGTCGACCGCAGTTAAGAATGCGGAAATTACACACAGCACAAATAAGCAGAAGTATGCAACAAAACAACTATCCAAAATTACATAACGCATCCTGGCCCGGAGTAGTAGGTAAAGGCCCGGATTCTGAACCCCCTATCTCTATCGATACAATGATAGACCTTACTGCGAATGCAGAGGTAGATGGAATTAAATTTGACGGATTTGACCTTTTTCTCTTCGATCCTCATATGAATATTGACGCATCTGATGATGAAATTAAAGTAATGGCCGATAAAGCCAGGGCCAAAAATTTGCAAATAGGCAGTTTGGTTGCGCCCGTCTGGACTCCTACAGGAGGAGGTTCAGCAATGGGCACTAAAGAAGAAAGAGCTCAATTCGTGACTCAAGTGCGAAAGTCATGTGTAATTGGTCAAAAACTAAGAGAGATTGGAGTTAGACCTAATGGTATTATTAGAATAGATTCATCTGTTGATCCCGAGACCTGGGCTACAGATCCTGTGGGCAATACCAAACTAATTGCAGAGACATTTCGTGAGGCCTGCGATGTAGCAGCAGACTATGGAGAATCTCTTGCCGCAGAAGGTGAAATTTGCTGGGGTGGAATGCATGGCTGGAAATCTATGTTAAATACGCTGGAAGCCGTAAACAGGCCTAATATTGGATTTCAGGCGGATATGGCGCATACACTTTTGTATCTTTTAGGGTATAATAAGCCCGACGAAAGAATATTGCCCAAGGACTTTAAATGGGAAGACAGAGATACTTTAACTCAAGGGCTAAAAACACTTACGGCTGCCCTCAGACCCTGGACCATAGATTTTCATGTTGCCCAAAATGATGGTACTGTTTTTGGTGCAGGCTCTCATGATAAAACCGGAAGGCACTGTCAGGCATCTGATCCAAATGGGAAATTAAATATTCCTGTTGATGCAGGACACTGGCTGAGAAATGAAGATGGAAGTCTAACTAAAAAAATTAGACATATATGTTGGGATGGTTGCATGTTTCCTAATGATGTGATGATGCAGCCTAAAACATGGAATGATGTTTTGGGTGCTATGATTAAGGTTCGCGAACAGCATGGTTGGTATGAATCTGTTTAATTGCTAATCTAATACTACATTACTACAAATGGGAACTAAGAAACAAATAAGAATTGGATTAATCGGTTACGGATTTATGGGAAGAACCCATTCCAATGCCTATAAAAGAATGGGGGATTTCTTTCCTGAATTAGAATATCGTCCCGTTCTCAAAGCGGTCTGTGCCCGCAACAAGGAACGCGTAAAAGCATTTGCTGAACAATGGGGTTACGAATCTTTCGAAACAGATTGGAAAACTTTAATTGCGAGGGATGATATTGATGCTGTGGATATCTGCACTCCAAACAATATGCATGCCCAAATTGCCATAGCCGCTGCTGAGGCAGGAAAGATGGTGCTATGTGAAAAGCCGCTGGCGAGAACAGTAGCAGAGGCACAACCCATGGTGGCCGCAGTTGAAAAAGCAGGGGTCAACAATACAGTTTGGTATAATTACCGTCGGATTCCGGCCGTAACTCTGGCCAAGCAACTTATTGATGCAGGTAAACTGGGCAAAATATTTCATTATCGGGCTAATTTCTTGCAGGATTGGACCATCAGTCCGGAACTACCCCAGGGAGGAGAAGGCTTATGGCGATTAGACAATGATGCTGCGGGTTCCGGGGTTACTGGTGACCTTTTGGCTCATTGTATAGATACGGCTATGTGGCTAAATGGGGGAATTAAAGATGTATCCGCGGTAACCGAAACTTTTATAAAGGAAAGGGTACATACTGCTTCAGGTGAGGTTCAAAAAGTGGATATTGATGATGCATGTATTTTTCATTGTCATTTTGATAATGGTTCCCTCGGCCTTTTTGAATCTACCAGGTATGCCAGGGGCCATAAAGCGCTTTACACCTTCGAGATTAATGGGGAGCATGCTTCTCTAAAATGGAATCTGCATGATCTGAATCGTCTGGAGTATTTTGATCACCGGGATGAATCAATAGAACGTGGTTGGCGTTCTATACATGTTACGGATGGAGATCAGCCTTATATGGATAAATGGTGGGTGCCCGGCTTGTCCATAGGCTATGAACATAGCTTTGTACACCAGGTAGCTGACTTCTTTAAAAGCATTGAAATGGGGAAGCCCTGTTCCCCAACTTTCAGGGAAGCACAGGAAACACAAAAGGTATGTGAGGCCGTCCTTGAATCCGCCAAATCCAGAAGCTGGAAAGATACGGGTGTCTCTTGGTAATCAATCAGTAAAACTCAAATAAGCTAAAATAATGAGTGAATCAATTAAAGGTTTTTGCCTTCATGGAAGAGAAAAAATTTTACCCAACTCAGGGGTTAAGGTAACAAGTAATACCTCTGTTGTAGCCATGGAAATGCCAGAATTGAAAGAAGGGGAAATCCGTGCCAGGACATTATATACGGGTATTTGTGGTTCTGATAATAGTGCTAGTCTGGGTAAACCAAACTTTGATTGGGTAGAACGCCCCAGGATTATTGGACATGAATTTAGTGCGGAGGTATTAGAGTTGGGCCCAGGGGATCATGGCGATCTCATGGTAGGAGATATATTTACACCATTGGCAATGTTGGGTTGCCAGGATGAGGATTGTCCGGCGTGCAGTGTGGCTAAATGGAATTTATGTCCGTCAAAACAAATCATCGGATTTCATAGAAATGGCGGCTTTGGACAACAGGTGGTTTTGGAATCAGATCGGGTGGTACCCTTAATGAAAGGTTTGACCCCGGAACAAGGTGCCCTGGTTGAACCATTGTCTGTTATAGTCAATGCGTTGCACAATAAGTGTACTATAAAACCCGGACAGGATGTAGTAGTTACCGGCTGCGGAATAATAGGATTAATGTCTGCCGAGTTGGCCAGGGCGGCAGGTGCCAGGGTTGTAGTTACCGGGATAGAACATGATGTGAATATGCGTTTAAAGAAAGCTGCTGAAAGGGGATTTATTACTATAGTTGTTTCTCCGGAGAATTCATTAAATGCTCAATTAACTAAGGGAATAACAGATAATAATGGTATTCCTTTTGGAGCTAATGGGAAAGTAGATTTACTTATTGAGTGCTCAGGAGTGCCACAAGTACTTTCAGAAGCGATTTCTGTGGTCAGGCCGGAAGGTGATATCTGTGTAATTGCGACATATCCAAGAGATGTGGAAATAAATGCTACACATCTCACCCGTACCTCATTGAATATGCGCGGCTCGATGGGGTCATGCCGCGATGATTATATGGTGGCACAAAAGCTGATGGTAACGGGGATATTCCCATCAGAACATTATATTAACCACTATGAATTTAGTGATATCAGTCAAGCTTTTGAAGATTCCATCCTGGCAAATAATGTAAAAGCTGTAATTAAAATGAATTGATTAAAACGGTAATAAAGTATTAGTTCAACAAATTGGAAAATAATATATGCATACAATTTTCATAACCGGCGGTACAGGTTGTATTGGTTCGGTAACTATATATAAACTGTTACAATCTGAGGAAGTTGGGAAAATTGTAGTTGCTGCCAGAACTGGCAATCCGGAGACTTTGAAATTATGGCTGGGTGATGAACTCGATGCCCGTTTGGAGTTTGTTACCCTGGATGTAGCTAATTACAAAGCAATATCTGAAATACTAACTAAGGTTAACCCAACACATATTATACATTTGGGTGCTTATCAGAGCCCGGACTGTTCCAAAGCTCATATTCGTGGAATGGAAATAAATACAGGAGGCACCATGGCCCTTTTGGACGCCGCAGAAAATTTGCCTAACCTCAAAAGATTTGTATTTGCAAGTTCCGCTGCCGTTTACGGGATGAGAGCCATGTATCCGGAGGCCACTATTAATGAAGAGGCACCATTGGCACCGCCAAATCATTACGGGATCTGGAAGCTGGCCGGGGAACATCTGGCTCGTCTGTTTTATGACAATACACAAGTACCCACTGTATGCCTGAGAATTAATACAACCTATGGAAAAGGACG
>NZ_JBATKE010000020.1:0-7664 GCF_049669105.1 Eudoraea sp. | reverse complement strand
GCATTAAATTCTCTTGCATTTTTAGATTCCCAGATAGTATAGAGGCTATCTCTGAAGATCGCCAATTGCTCCTCAGAAAATATTACCCTACTGCTCACATCCATATGCGCTACTAAGGCAGCTAAAGAATAATTTACAGGTTTTGATGCATCTGGTTTGGGGATAGCAGTTAATTCGCGGGCCTGACCTACCAAAGAGTTGTAATTTTGATCATTTAGCGCTATTATTTCATAGGCAGCAATATTTGGATAGACGTAGATTCTACTCGCAACAGGCGGAGAAAAGATATCATGTATCATAATCTCTGTAACCTTGTCTATAGCCATATGCAGATCATTTGGTGTCACAACAATGGGTTCTTCATTCTTATTGCAGGCTACCAGGGATCCTATTGCCAGCAAAATTACTAATGTCTTCTTCATTTTCAGTTATGTTTTATTAATTCATAAACACGGGCCTTCTCGTTATTGAAGGTTACCAGTAAATAAGGTTGGTTCTTTAATGTAATTATATTTAGATGGCGTGTTGATTTTTGAGAAAGATCCAGCCCCATTTTCAGCCCCAAAATTACGTCATTTTTGCTTTTTATCATAGCCCCGGGAAATGAACCAAAACGTCCATGGTAAGGTTTAACCCCAAAATAATTGCCTGCGGCCAAAACTTCTTCGGTACCATCCTGATCAAAATCGAATGCAAGAAAATCCATTATAGGGGCCAACTGTAAATCTATTTCAAATGGCACAAAGGTAAACTTACCATTATTATTCTCGAGGTATCCTGATCTCAATTCAGATACGTTTAAAACAGTTGCGTTAGACAGTGCTTTTTTATCAAATATCTGCTCCACGGTTTTACCCGCAAAATCACGGTAATTAGTAAATTTTTTACGTAACGCTACTATTTGTCCGGCAATACCATCTAATCCTTCAAGTGGAAAATATTTCCCATTTTTAGGAATAGCAACAATAGTTTCGGTACTTCCGTTATTATCAAAATCCGAATAATACATCCTTAAGGGGAAGTCTTCAGATGCCCTGAACTTATTATTTACTCCCCAGTTTCCCAATAGATAATCCTTGTCACCATCCCTATCAATATCAAAAACCGTAACACTTTGCCAAAGGCCATTTATTTCCTGGGCTAATACTTTCTTTTCAACAAGTTCACCATTGATATTGGCAAAAAATTTGGGAGACATCCATTCACCTACTACAATGAGATCCTGGACCCCATCCCCATCAAAATCTTCCCACAAGGCATCTGTAATCATCCCTGCATTTTGTAATCCTTTGTTATTTTCAATGGTAAATTGGCCATTATCATTTTTGAGTAGATATGAAAGTGGAATTTTACCAAAATCATTGGATACGGCCTGGTTTCCAACAAAAATGTCCAGGTCCCCATCATTATCAAAGTCATTGACTTCTATTACGGAAGCATTCTCAAAATATTCAGGAAGTACGGCGGTTTCAAAAACGGAATCGTTCTGAACATAGTAGGTATCTAACAAAGGGGGCATTTTATTATAGAAATCAGCACCCCCGGAACCCAGAAATAAATCAGCTTTGCCATTGGAAGTAAAATCTGCGATAACGGCTGCAACATCTTCTTTTATACTATCTCTGTAAATTTCAGGGATTATTTCTTCCGTATACAAAGAGTCTGTCTGAAAAAAGATTCTGGAAGGAATAAATTTGGAGCCTCCAAAGAAAATGTCTGCTTTACCATCATTATTAATATCCCCAATTGCCGTTGCCGGTCCCCTGTCAGAAATTTCATAGGGGATGAGTTTTTGTCTGTTAAAATCCACATAATTATCTTCCTTATGTGTAAAGTTGATCCCAAGATTATCTTCAACCTCTTTAAAGATTTGAAACTTTAAAGGCTGAAGAGATCCATAATCAAAAGGGCTTGTATTTTCTGGTGAAATACTTATTGTTTGATTTGTATTTACGTTTTTTAGATTCTGAAATTGCCCATCAGGCCAGACTATTTTTAGAGAATCTATCTTAGTGGATTTACCATAACCAAAATGAATTATAGGTTCCGAAGATGATTGAAATCCCCTGACAGGATATAATTCCTTATACTGCAAAACACCATTATGGTAAGAGAACACTTTAGTTCCAATACCAAATGAATTGAGAGGAGTATACTTTAGCTTAATTTTCAGGTAGTTGTTCTTCCCATCTGTTTTATTGATATATAAACTGGCAGGACTATTTATATTATTAGTTACAAGATCCAGGTCTCCGTCATTGTCAAAATCCGCTACCGCGGTAGCCCCTGAAATAAGCGTATCATTAACAATCCATGATCCTGATTTATCCTCGAATAATAGATCCGATGTTCCTTTAAACAGGTAGTTATGCACCTTAGCCGAAGGCATCATATCAAGGGCCTGTTGATCTACCAGTTTTGTGTTATTGATCTTTTTCTTAATCTGGTCGCTGGAGGCAAAATTTATAAAATCGAGATCATTGGGGCGTTTAGGGATACCGTTGGATATGAATAAGTCTTGTTCACCGTCCTGATCATAATCTCCAAAAAGCCCGCTCCAACTCCAGTCTGTGGCAGCAATACCGCTATATAAAGCTATTTCAGCGAAGCTACTTCCCGGTTGGTTTAAATGCAGCATATTTCTTGTAAACTGGTAGTGGTAACCAAACTTTTCGATTCTTAATTTCTGCGTTTGAATATTGTCATCTCCTTCTGAAGATTTAAGAACGGTTTCATCTTCGGGAAGCATATCTAAAGACAGAATATCAGGCCATCCGTCATGATTAATATCTGCAACATCTGTGCCCATAGAGAATCTCGTGGTATGCCCAAAATACTTTTTAATACCTTCAGTAAAGGTCCCGTCACCATTATTCAGGTAATAGTAATCATCTTCATGAAAATCATTGCCCACGTAGATATCCGGGTATCCATCCTGATTAAAATCCGAAATGGCAACGCTTAGGCCATATCCGTTTACACCACCATAGATACCGGCCTCTTCACTTACATCAATGAATTTTCCATTTTCATTTCGAAGTAACTTGTCTCCGGTCTGGTAATTCCTTTTAAATCGAAGATCTGCCTTACCAAAAGATTCCTGAGTATGTACCGCATGATTTAGAAGGTAGATATCCAGATCACCATCAAGGTCATAATCTAAAAATGTAGCCGAAGAACTAAAAGAATCAAAATCCAGTCCATATTCCTCAGCACTTTCTACAAAAGTTGAATTTCCCTGATTGATAAAAAGTTCGTTGTAACCGTCAAAGCCGTTAATCCCAACCACAGCACATACATAGATATCTAACAGGCCGTCACCATTCACATCACCCATTACTGTTCCTGTATTCCAACTACTATTACCAGCCACACCTGCTAGTTCTGTAATATCTTCAAATTTGAGGCCTCCTTTGTTCAGATATAGTTTATTCTTAACCATATTTCCGGAGAAAAAGATATCTGCAAGGCCGTCGTTATTAATGTCACCTGTGCTTACACCCCCGCCATTATAGAAATACAGGTAATCCAATATATTGAGATCATCCGTTTCTGTCAATGTGTTTTCAAAAGTTATAGCCGTTTCCTTGGGGGGAGGATTTTTAAACAGTTCCCCTTCTTTTGGCCCACAGCTTAATGATAAAAAGACCACAAAAATTACCAGGAGGTATTTATTCATTGAGCTCAAATATTTTAGGTTTTTTCTCATTGATTGCAACGATAACAAAGGTCTTTCCGTTTTTATCCTTAAACTGCTTCAAATGCTTGATCTCGTCTTTTATATAGAAACCACTGGTATCATAGTCCTGCCATTCAAAGCCTAAAGATCCGTCCCCAAGCAGAACATTGCCGTAATTGGCATCTAATCTGGAATATTGAGGTTTAAATTCGAAATCATTACCCCCCATTATCAGGTCTAAATTACCATCACTATTTACATCTGCACATGTAATACCGCAAATACAAGACAATTGACTCCTTGAAGGTAGTTTTATTACCGTAAAATTGCCGTCACCTTCATTAACGGCAATAATGGATTCTGAGATGACCGATTTTTTCATAATTGAGTTCTCTATAATTTGTACAGGGAATAACTCAGATATGGTTTTTTTGGCATATTCGGAAGCCTTTAAGTTTTGCTTTTTTAATGCTACCATTTGAGTGGTTAAATCCTTTTTCTGATGATGAGGGTAGTCCTTCCCATTAATATTCTGGGTAACTATCTGTTCAATGGTACCATTTTTATCAAAATCATTAATCCATATCTTCATAGGTCTATCCATAGCAGGCTTATAGTGAAGGTTACTTCCCTGATTGCCTAAGATCAGATCGTTATCTCCATCTTTATCTATATCCACGGCTTCTACTACATTCCACCATCCATGAAGGCTATCGAGCATGGAAGGCCTCTTGGATAGGCGTCTGCCCGAATTATTAAAGATCTTCGGAGTACCCCAATCCTCCACAATAATCAGATCTTTTTTAGAATCGCCATCCATATCTGCCCAGACGGCGTCTGTAATCATGCCGGCATCTTTAAGGTCATAGGCATTTCTTTCTGTTACATTTTCAAAAGTGCCATCACCCTTATTTTCCAATAACAAATGATCTGGATCAATTCCATAAGTACCTACCACACTTCTGGAGCCTATAAAAAGATCAGTATCACCATCATTATCATAATCTAAAGGGGCTATGATCGAAATATTCGCGAAAGTTGAAGGAAGTCTTTCAGAGGACTTTACAAAAGTGCCTTTCCCATTATTTAAATACAGTCGTGCCCTATAGTTTTTTTCTTCACCAACCTGATTGCCACCTGAACCAACAATAAGATCTAAATCCGAATCCCCGTCAGCATCAAAAAAAGCGGCTGCCGTATCTTCATATTCGGCATCTTTTTCTAACGAGTTTTGATTTGTAACTTTTAACATACCATTTCCACTATGTTGGTAGACAATCCCAGACTTATCTTTAGCTCCTCCTATAAAGACATCCTCGTTGCCATCTCCATTGATATCACCTACAGCAAGGGCCGGCCCTTCCTGTGACAGTTTCTTATAGATAAGGCCTTCATAATCAAAATCATTATATACATTCTCTTTATGAGCAATAAGTTGATTATTTGGGATTTCTTTTAATAATTTAGATTTCTTTTCTTTAATAATAGGGGTATATACCCCCTCGGCATCAGAATGTTTAATGGTTAGGAATTGATTAGCAACAACGTTTTCTAGCTTTACCGTTTTATCATCCGGCCAAATAACCCTTAGAGAATCAATGGTTTTGAATTTGCCTAATCCTATGGTCATTACATGGTCCATGGAAGATTGAAACCCCCTGGAAGGCACTAATTCTTGTAATATTATATTTTTGTCATAGTAAAGCATCACTGTTGTTCCAACAGCAAATTTATTCTCTTTTGCACCTTCAAATTTTAGTTTTATATAGTTGTTTTCTGTGAGCGAAGTAGCATTGTTTTCATAAACAAAGGACTCCATATTGACATTATTGACCACAATATCGAGATCCCCGTCATTATCGAGATCTCCATAAGCAGCACCATTGGATAAACTGGGTATTTCGAATCCCCAATCTTTATTCGCATTCGAAAATGTCAGATCTCCATTGTTCCTGTAGGCGTAGTTGGGTTGAGGTTTTATAGGCATTTTATTGATGATAGAATCTATAGACTCTTTCTTCCCGGTAAGCACCATTTTCTGAATGATTTCATTGGCAAAAAAATCGTTAAAGTCCAGGTCCGTAAGATCGTGATTCATGCCGTTGGTAATATAAATATCCCTAAGCCCGTCATTGTCCATGTCAAAAAGCAGGCCTGCCCAACTCCAATCTGTGGCATCTACTCCACTGTAGTAAGCTATTTCTGAAAAGCTTCCATTTCCGTTGTTTAGCTGTAAAGTGTTTTGAATGTATTGCTGGTAAAAGTCTTTGCTTTGCTTTAATTTAAAAATATTGTAACCTTCAAATTCCATTACCGATTTAACCCGCTGATCAGGTTCAGGAAGCATATCTGTGATAAAAATATCCGCGTTCCCGTCATTATTAATATCCGAGATGTCAATACCCATTGCGGATAAAGAGAGATGGGAGGTCCAGTTCTTTATATCTTCTTTAAAGGTGCCGTCCTGATTATTGATATAAAGATAGTCGCGTTCGTAAAAGTCGTTAGACACATAGATATCAGGATACAGGTCTTTATTGATATCAGTAATCATAACCCCTAATCCAAATCCAATCAGACTTCCATAGATCCCGGCATCCTCACTAACATCAACAAATTTTCCATTATCATTTCTCAAAAGCATATCCCCAACACCTTTGAAAATATCCGGGACTCCTTCCCAATCCTGTGCTCTAACTTCTCTTTGTTCAGCATATCCTAAACTACTTACAGGGATGTTACTATTATTAAGGATATATGCATCCAGGTCGCCATCTTTATCATAATCAAAAAAGGATGCATGAGTAGAAAAGCCAGTTTTAGCCAAATTATACTCTGAAGCCATTTCAGTAAAAGTGAGGTCGCCATTATTTATATAAAGGTCATTATCATGATTATTTGCCTTCATATTGCCCGCGTTACTAACATAGATATCGAGCAACCCATCCTGGTTTATATCAACCATAACAACTCCCGTAGACCACGGCTTGGATCCTTTAACTCCGGCTTTTTCTGAGATATCTTCAAATTTTAAACCACCTTTATTAAGGTAAAGTCTGTTGGAAACCATATTGCCGGTCATATAAATATCGGCCAATCCATCATTGTTGATATCCCCAATGGCTACTCCGCCGCCATTATAGAAATTTCTATATTTAAAGATGTTGAAGTTTTTTTGGTTTTCAACTTTGTTAAGGAAATCTATGCCTGTGTGCTCCGAAGGCAGAAGTGTAAAGAGTGTTTTTTGATTATTTGTTTCTTCCTTAGAATTTTCCTTTTCTGAATTACACGATATGGTAATTGAAAGTAAAAGTATAAGACCTGCTATTCTTTTTAATCCTGATATTATCATAAAGTTTATTCGTTATTTTTAGCCAAAATTATAGAAGAATCATTATTAATGGTTACAATGTAGTAGTCACGTCCTGCTATAGTAATATTTTTAAGATCTCTTGCCGGTCCTGGTATATCGAAATTCTGGTAGTTAACCTTTACAAAATCTCCTTTTTGATCATTTTGCAAAATTACGCCATGCAAGGCATCCATCCTACCTAATTGGGTGTTAATTTCATAATTATTACCTACAATTAACATGTCCTGATACCCATCTTTGTTGAAGTCGTCTACCGCTATGGCCTTTATAGAAGAGGTCTGTGCAATAGGAGGTAATGGCTTCTTTTTAAATGTGCCATTACCATCGTTTTCAAAATAACAGCTAGCCAATTCATAGGTATACATTTTGCTGGCCTTACTTAATTTGCTGGCAGTAAAAAGATCTTCCAGGCTGGCCTTTGCAAAATTCCTATATGAGAGGTATTCTTTATTTAAATAAGGCATTTGCTTTACCAACTCATCCTTGGATGCAAACGGGGTTTCTTTATCCTTATGAAAGTAGGTAACAATAGGATCTAAAGTGCCGTTGTCATCAAAATCAAAGCTATAGAGTGATACCGGTAATTGTTTAGATGCTTTTAATTTAGTATTC